>PSRH01000004.1 GCA_003175915.1 Candidatus Melainabacteria bacterium
AAAAGCGTTGTTTCGCTTAGCTCAACAGAAATATTGTGCGACGGTGAGAGTTTTCTGAATTTCAGTTCGAACGACTATTTGGGACTGTCACAACATCCGCTCCTCAAGGAAAGAGCAATTGAATACATTCAGCGTTATGGAGTGGGTAGCGGCGCTTCCCGACTTTTATCGGGCAACAACGGCATATACGAATCGATCGAAAAAAGACTGGCAGAATTGAAAGACGCGCAAGCTGCTCTCATATTTTCTTCCGGTTACCAGCTCAATGCTACCGTCCTTCCAGCTCTGGCTGGCATAGCCGGCCATTTCCTTTGCGATCGCTTTGTCCACAACAGCCTGCTCACTGGCGCGCTGGCAAGCAAAGCCAGCTTTCATCGTTTCCAACACAACAATTGTCTCGACCTTGAGCAGCGGCTTGCCAAATTGACTGGCAGAGAAACGGGTGGATGGATCGTAAGCGAGTCCGTATTCGGAATGAATGGCGACCTGGCCAACCTGGATCAACTTGAGAGGTTAAGCATGCACTCGGGCTTCCCGCTATTTATAGACGAAGCACACGCCACCGGCGTCTTTGGCGAAACAGGCATGGGTCTGGTTAAGGCTGGCCGCGACGAGCGCGTTATCATGGGCACGTTCGGAAAGGGTTGCGGATCTTTCGGTGCCTATTTGGCGTGCACCGAAAAGCTGAAAAGCTACCTGGTCAATTTTTGCTCGGGTTTTATCTATACAACAGCATTGCCACCACCCGTGTTGGGGACCATTGCAGCAGCCCTTGAAATTATTCCTGGCATGTACCGCGAACGACAATACCTTCACCAATTGGCTGAAAATACTCGAATCCGCCTCAAAGAGCTCGGCTTCGATGTCGGTAATTCGGCAAGCCAAATTATCCCAATTATTGTCGGCACCGATGCGAACGCCGTTTCTTTAAGCGAATGGCTTTACGGCAATCAAATCTTTGCACCAGCCATTCGTCCACCCACCGTACCTGAGGGCACAGCCAGATTGCGCCTTTCACTTTCCTCCTCGCACCGTGAAGCCGACATAGACAAATTGATTAACACCCTCAAACAATGGCAGCATCAGGAATGACCGGAGTCTCTCTGAGCGACTTATGCAGTTAAAAGAACAAGTGATAAATAACTTTTCTTCGCAAGCACTTGCTTACGATCGCCATGCTGACGTCCAGGTGTGGGCAGCACACAGGTTGATTGAAGAGATAAAGCGAGACGCCGAGTTGATTCCGGGTGCAATTCTGGAAATTGGCTGTGGCACCGGCTCTCTTACGCTTTCTTTACTTGAATGTTTTGTCGATCGGGAAATAATCGTCAGCGACCTATCGGCTCCCATGCTCTCGATTTGTCGTGAGCGAATCCTTAATCAATTCGGTCGGATTCCCGAGAACGTGGAGTTGCGCTTGCTCGATGGAGAGACATTCGAATCACCTTCTCGTTTCGCGGCCATCGTTTCCTCGTTTGCTTTGCATTGGCTGACGGATCTCAACGGCTCGTTACCGCGGTTACTCAACTCTCTTGCGTCACAAGGAGCCTTCTTCTTTTCCGTCCCTTCTAGCCGTTCTTTTCTTGAGTGGAAAGAACTATGTTTGGCAGCAGGCGTTCCCTTTACTGGTAATCCATTGCCGGCGCTTTCCTTGTTCAGCGAGATTGCTCACCGTTCTGGTTGCCACGCTTCGCTTCGCGAGGACTCGATTACTTTTGCTTATCCCAGCATGCTGGCTTTTTTGCGTTATCTAAAAGGGCTGGGCGCCTCCACTCCCATGAATAAGAATCGCTTGAGCCTTCGACAAATTTCGCAATTGATCAGCTACTCAGAGCGCACCAATCCTTCTGGAATAACCCTAACGTACGAAATTATTTTTGGAACAATCACAAAGAGGTAATAACACAGTGATCAGCTCATTGCCACCAGCCTTTTTTGTCACTGCCACGGACACTGAAATTGGCAAGACATTCATCTCCGCCATGCTGGCGCTTGGACTCGGGGCAGGATACTGGAAGCCTATCCGCACTGGTATGCCCAGAGACACAGACTGGGTGCGTGAATACACGGGACTCAGTACAGATCACTTGTTCCCTGAAGCTTACGTCTTTGCTCCCAATATCTCCCCGCATGAAGCCGCACAAATGGAGGGCATTACCATTGATCTGACCAAGATTGTCATGCCGGATTACGCACCGCTGCCCCATCTGATCGTGGAAGGAGCCGGCGGACTGATGGTCCCAATCAACGATCACCAGACAATACTTGATTTGATCTTGCATCTTAATTTGCCTGTATTGCTCGTTGCTCGCAGCACGCTTGGAACGATCAATCACACCGTACTCACGGTTGAAAAGTTGCGGCTGCACTCTATTCCGGTTCTCGGCGTAGTAATGAATGGACCAAGGCATGAAAGCAATCGCCGGGCAATCGAACATTATGCTCAAGTGGAAGTACTGGCTGAAGTGGAACCAATGGCGGTGATCACTCCAACTACACTAATGGTTGCCTTTCGAAAATATTTCCTAAAGAACGGCGAGGGCAACGAGCATCTATCCGCCATGGTTCCCGAGCGAATGAACTCCCAATACCCGAATAGATTAGTCAAGCAAAAATGACGACAACAGCAACACTGAAAACTTCTAACGTCTGGCATCCATTTACGCAAGCCAAAACGGCCGATCCTCCCTTGAGAGTTCGTCGCGGCCGCGGTGCTATTTTGGAACTAGAGGACGGAAAGCAAATTATCGACTGCATCTCCAGTTGGTGGGTAAATATCCACGGACACTGCCATCCAGAAATTGCCCGGGCCATTTATGAGCAGGCCAACCTTCTGGAACATGTCATCTTTGCGGGCTTCACCCACGAGCCGGCAGAATTATTAGCGAAAGAAGTGTTGAGGCATTTGCCCGATCATTTACAGCACGTCTTTTTTTCCGACAACGGTACTACCGCAGTCGAAGTAGCCCTAAAGATGGCTTACCAATATTGGCAGAACAAAGGGGTGACAGGTAGAACTCGATTCATCGCCCTCGAGGAAGGTTACCATGGAGAAACCGTGGGCGCCATGTCATTGGGCAGGACGATGCCTTTCTTCAAGCGATTCGAACCACTTTTGTTCGAGGTCGACTTGATACCCTTCCCTGCTACTTGGCAGGGCGACACCGAGCGCCAAGAGAAAGAAGAACGGGCCCTATCTGCTCTTGCAGCTTTGCTGGAAACTCACCCAAATCGACACGCTTGCATTCTTATCGAACCCTTAGTCCAGGGAGTTGGGGGCATGCGTATGTGCAGCGAAGATTTTATACGCTCCCTTACACAAGCGTGCAAAAATGCTGGACTGCTCACGATTTACGATGAAGTGATGACAGGTTTTGGCCGAACAGGGGAGTGGTTTGCTTGCCATCGAGCCAAGACGGATCCGGATATCATCTGCCTGGCAAAAGGACTGACGGCCGGTTTTATGTCGATGGCTCTAACAATTGCCAGTAACGAAATCTATCAGTCCTTTTACAGCGACGACCTGCAAAAGGCTCTTTTCCACAGCCATTCTTACATGGGCAATGCCCTGGCCTGCACTGCTGCCAATGCTTCCCTCAAGCTGCTTGAAGCAAATCCTGAAAGCTTTACGCGGCTTCAAGCTTTGCACCAGAGCAAATCCGAGGAATATTTAAACGAGAACAAACGCCTGGAAAGACTCCGTATTCTCGGGACGATTTTTGCCTGCGACGTTGTCTCTCATCAATCAACTGGCTATTTCAACAACCTTGGCTTGCTCTTAAGGCGAAAGTTCTTGGAGCGTGGCTGTCTGATTCGCCCACTTGGCAATACAATTTATCTGATGCCTCCTTATTGCATCACGGAAGACGAACTGACATCGATCTATCGAACGATTGGCGATGTGGTTAGTTCTTTGTAAAGCTGTTATTGCCCTTGTTGATCACTCTTGCGCTATGATTGGGCATTTGTGTCACGGCACCAGGTCGGGGTTTTGCTATGCCAGAAAGTAATGGAACAATGGCCGTCAGGAATGATTGGCAAGTCGATGAAGTAAGCAAGATCTATCATACGCGTCTCTTGAATTTGATCTATCAAGCGGCCTCGGTTCATCATCAATTCCATAAGCCGGAGGACATCCAGCAGTGTACGCTTCTCTCTATAAAAACGGGAGCGTGCCCAGAGGATTGTGCCTATTGCCCACAATCATCGCGATACAAGACCAATGTTAAACCGGAACCGTTATTGAGCATCGAATCAGTGATCGACAGCGCCCGCACCGCCAGGGAGGCCGGCAGCACTCGCTTCTGTATGGGAGCGGCCTGGCGAGAAGTAAAAGATGACGAAGCCTTTGAACAAGTGTTAGCGATGGTTGAAGGTGTAAGCTCCCTAGGTCTTGAGGTTTGCTGCACCCTTGGCATGTTGACGCTTGCCCAAGCCAGTCGTCTAAAAAAGGCTGGTGTTTATGCCTACAATCATAACCTCGATACAGGGGCCGGTTACTATGGTGAAATCATCACGACGCGGAGATACCAGGAACGACTCGATACTCTTAAGAACGTGCGACAGGTTGGCATGACCGTCTGCTGTGGTGGCATCATCGGCATGGGTGAAAGCCATAGCGATCGGATAGATTTGCTACATACTTTAGCTACCCTTGAAGAGCATCCAGAATCCGTACCAATCAATGCCCTTGTTGCCGTGGAGGGCACACCACTTGCTGATCAACCGCCGGTTTCCCCGTTTGAATTAATCAGAATGATTGCCGCAGCAAGAATACTCATGCCCAGAGCAAAGGTGAGGCTTTCAGCCGGGCGAGCTGCGCTATCTATTGCCGAACAAGCACTCTGCTTTCTTGCCGGCGCCAATTCAATTTTTACCGGCGATAAGCTACTGACTACACCGAACTGCGATTTTGACGAAGACCGCAACATGCTAGAATTGTTAGGGCTGGAAGCAGAATCTAATGCATTTTTGGCAGCAGTAGATAAACGATAAACTTAACCAACTTCATACGGAGCACGGTCTTGAAGAGTCACAAAGTAGAAGCAGCAAGAATAGAGCTTCGTTGCCTTATAGGCGTAAGTATCTTGGTCGTTAGCGCTCTTACCATATTCGCCTTATTCGGCTGTGCTCAGCCTCGGGACGCCTACTACTTCGTCATTTCTCAATCCGGAAACCCGTATTGGCAAGTAATCAAACAGGGAATTGAAGAGACGGGTACCAAGAAAGGTATTACGCCAACAGTGGTTTTTGCTGATCTGGCCGGAAAGGATAATCCGAATTGGTTCAACGTAATCCTTTCTCAAAGGCCGAAAATAATCGTCTTCGGAGGGCTACCACCCAAAGAGGAGGCAGAATACATTCGTTTAGCAGACAGAGAAGGCATCAAAGTTGCTGAAGTTAATTTCGATCCGACACCAAGCAACGAAGCTAAGAAGGCGAACATCGACTTAGCATTTTGCGTATTGGCAAATCACGAATCAGTTGGAAAGCGCGCTGCAGAATTTGTCGCAGCTACTAAAAAGCGCCCCGATCCAAAAATACTTATCATTGGCGGTCCGCCCGGCAATGCTTTCAGCGAAGGAAGGGCAAATGGCTTCAAAGTTGCTATCAAGAATTTGGTACCGCAGGCGCACGTAGTCGCTACCGTTTATGCTTCATGGGATCGTGCAAAAGCCGAGGGTCTTGTAAAAGAATCTCTTGCGGCAAATCCAGATTTGGACTTTATCTATGCTGTCAATGATGGAATGGCTCTAGGAGCCTCGGATGCAGTACAGGCTGCTGGCAAAGGAAAACAGATAGCGATTATAGGCGTTGATGCCACTTTAGCTGCACGTAAGGCGATCAAAGCAGGAACATTGGCAGCAACGCTCATCCAGGTACCCTATTGGATGGGCATCGAAACCTGCGAAAAGGCAGCTGATGTTGGAAAAGGCGTTAGTGTAGAAAAGCAAGAATCTGTTCCGGTTTTACTGATCAGCAAAGAGGTTATCGAATCCAAGAAAGATCCTCTTTTGCAATACCTGCGCTAGAAAGCGTGCCCAAGCTTTTTGCAGGTTTTGCCTCCTCGTTGTCCTCCCTAGTCGCTTACGTTCAGGAGGTTGTCTTTGATTGCCTTAAGAACAAAGAGAACAGATCTCACTTCAAGAGAATTACCAATCAATTTCAATAGCTTCGTCAAATTCAAGTTTTCGGGCAAACAAAAATCATCGGGGAAACCTAGCAATCTGAGAATTTCCACCGGGGCAAATCGCCGTACGGTACCATCCTTCATGCGAAGCAATGAACCGCTGGCTTTCCAACACTTGCCGTAGCCGCTAGTAAAGCAAATCGCTCGTTGTCCTGGTTCAAAAGGATCAATGATATTGAGCACGGCACCGTAGCGTTCGATATCGCTCTCATCGACCTTCAATATCTCAGTCGGTAGGCTCATGAGGACATCCGAAAGGCGCGTCAATTCATTAGCATTTGGTACTGGCTGAGGATACCTCACCACGCGGCCGTAGCCCTCTCGTATCGCATAAACGAAAAGACGCGGTCGTCTCATCGGTATACCAAATTGTGTAGGACAAAGAAGCATTTCTGAACTGTCATAGCCCTGGTACGCCATCTCTTCCTTTAATCGTTTCAATACTATTGAGTCTCCAAAACCGACGACATTTTCTACCGCAATGATCTTAGGCTTCCGTCTATCAATGAGCGCCATCAGATGAAGCAGCGACTTTGCTCGCGTGTCCTTCTCATCACGCCTTGCACCGCGGATAGTGTAGGGTGCACAAGGTGGACTCATCCACCAGAAATCGGCATCGGGAATTTCTTCCGCAGCAATGCTATCCAAATTTCGGCAGCTTGGTTTCAAACCGTAATTTATTTCGTACACCTGATTAGCCGCTAGATCCTGATCGAACGCAGCCACTGTCTCAATCCCGCAGCGTCTAGCTGCTTGGTTGAATCCGCCAATACCAGAAAAAAATTCTATGGCCTTCATTGCTACCTATTATCTCCTACTCAAGAATTACGCGATGAACAGAACCAAGCCGAAGAAGGCTGAAAGGATGTGGCCTGGCATATGAAATTCCATTTATCAACGTTGCTCTCTACATATGGTCACCGGCCAGGTTGCCCATTCCCAGTTCATGTTCTCTTATCAAGATCAACGCCTGCCTAAGCAGTATCAATCCGTTTCACTCTTAGATTGTTGAACGGATCCCGGCAGGTTACCTTGGTTGGCTATGTCTAACAGACGGGGAATTGAGAAAGCGGGGGTTCTCTTGGTTAGCAAAACCAACCAATGAGCAATCGCAAAGACGCTGATCAAAAAAGCCAGGTGAAGTTCGATTTCGCCGCACAATGCATATCGTGCTTTTGCTACCTGACACATGGAGACCGCAACGTCTGTTAGATCAGAGCTCAGGAAAAGAACAACCAATACTATGGCACAATCGCGGACATTCTTAAGCGAATAGCGATAAATCAATAAAGCAAGCGCTCCAAGAAAAATGAGATGGGAAATGACAAGTTCGTTGGCAAAATACCACTCGCGGAATTGGGCCACGACTGGATTGTAATATAAGCCCCTGAAAGCCTTGGCCACAGTTGCGTTACTGTGCAACCCGCTGGGAATTCCAGTGACTGGATTAAGTTCAAAATCTATTGGTCTTGGACCTACTCTTGGTTTCCAGTACATGTAATCCTCAGGCGGCTCTCCGTAAAACTTATCCCAAGGATCCAGCATCAACACGGCTGGATTGAACAAGTCTACGTATTCGCGGGCCACCCGATGCAAATAACCTAACGGATGAGCCCAGATAATGCGTAGGGCCATGGGCCCACAAATCGCATCAAGCTTGAATAGGACCGGCGGCTCAAGAGTAGGGGTGTTGTAGCGACTTCCGCTAGCATTCCACCCAGGGTAGAAGGTATTAGCCAAAAAAACGAAAGGGTTTACCGGACAGTTACCAGAGATAAAGTATTCCTCGTTTCGCCAGGAGCGGATTGGCTGCGGCAGATCAATTTCTCTTGGGTACTTTCCAACTATTTCACAAGTGCGCACACTAAGAATAAATGTTTGGTCAAGACTTGGATTGCCAAGCACTACGTCTCCTTGCTCTACAAGCGGCAAAACTACGCGTAGCAATGAACTTCCCGCAAGCGCCGAGCATTTGAATTCATGATAGATAAAGAAATTCCGCAATGACCACAGAAACGGCGGGGCCAAGAGTAGACAGAGACTTAGAGCAAACACCTGGATTTTCTGATGTTTTTCTGGAAGGCGATACCATGCCAATATGGCAAGCGGCACAAGCATCGGCAAGAGCGACAAGCCTACGGGTTTGAGAAAACAGGCCCAACCTAGAACGGCGTAAGCAGCGATGAAAAGTCGAGGCCGCTTGTCTAACCAAGCGACGAGGCTCAAGAGAATTCCCAGACAAACAAGCTCGGAAAGCAGCGGATCTACGCATACCTGAAGATTCGAATAAAAAATGCGCATGACGGCAAGCTCGAAGGCGATAGCACTCAGTGCCAAGCCTAATCCTGCTAATAAAGAACCGAACAGGGCGCGCCCTAGTTTAACGACAACCGCCATGCTCAAAGAGAGAAGGAAAACATTGAGCCAATAGGTTGCACTCGATGGACAGGGGGAATGTGCACTTAGCCAAAGAACGAGAGAAAATGGAAAGGTGATTGACCAATCAAGGGAGTTGGCTTCGAATAACGTAAAACTATGGCTAAGCGCTCTGTGACAGGCTGTCTCCTCTGTGATGAATGATTGAGGATATGCCAAAGAAAATAACCAGCACACATAAAGACTAAACAGAAAAATTCCCAAACAAGCAACTATCTCGAGTTGCTGGGGCTTCTCAAGGTGCCCGACACGTTTCAGGAAGCTTGTCTCTTGAGACTGATTCACTTCGATGGCTGCTTAGTCAATTAGCTACGAATAACGAAACGACGCTCTAATGTCTACTTGTGGAATCATCCTGAATGCTATACCCAAAAGCCGCTAAACTCAAACAGTTCGGCATTTTCCGCACGCTGAGCCATAATTTCACTGAAGTTGATAAAATGAATTTCAGCTGCGACCCCAGGCTGAGCACTTAACCCGCTGCTTCTTAACCGGTTTCCTCTGCGGCCAATTTTGACACCCTTCCGCGCGCCATCTTCTCAAGCATCGCGAGGCAAAGCCGCACTAATACAAACAACGTCACTAAGAATGCTAAGTGGAGCTCCAACTCCCCGGCAATTTGATAGCGAAGTTTAGCTATATTGCAAGTTGCGACAAAAAACGAATTGGCGGCAGCCGTTAAAAAAAGCATGACGAGGACGACCGCGATGCGATAGATCCTTTCAGGATCAGCAAACTTAGTTGGATTACGAGAAACAAGAATGCCGATTATGCATGCTCCAACAAAAATAAAATGAGATAAGTAAAGCTCACAAGCATAGTAACAATTGAGCATCATCTGTACGACGGGATTTTCATGCAAGGCTCCCAGAGCGCGCGCCACGAAAAGATTGCTATCTTTGCCCGAGGGTAATCCTCCGATATGCGGGTATAGGTCGAAGTACTTTGGGCGAGGACCCTGACGAGCGGTGTCCCAATAGTCGTACGCCTTAGCAGGCTCGTTTTGATAGGAATAAAGAGGATTTGTCCACATCAGCATGGGCTGAAACATCTCACAATATTCTCTGAACAGTAATTTCAAGTAACCAACGGGATGATCCCTGATGATGATTGACGCTACGCGTCCTGCCTCGGCGTCCAACGTAAACATCTGCTCGGGCTCTAAGGAAAAAATTTCATGGAAGCCCATGCCCTCCCAATTCGGAATCTTCAGTTTGCCAAGAAAGGAGAAAGGATTGATTGTTGCCGGGCCATACAAAAAATAGCGATCGTATCGAAAGTACCGGCTCAAGGATTCATTTTGTAGTTCATCCGGCTGAACGTATGGCTGGCACCCGCGCTCGCATTCAATCACGGCAATGTGGAATTCCGCGTCAACTTTCGGATTACCAAAAAAGTGTTCGTCATTGGTACGAATGGGTAAAACGGTTTCGAGAAAAGAACCACCGGTGCGACCTATGCATGTGGGATAGCCGTATATACAAAAATTACGCAAGCACCAAAAGGCAAATGGACCCAAACCAAGAAAAGAACAAATAGCGATAAGGGCAAATGTTTTTTGCGCTTGAACCGACTGACGGAATAGCACAATGATTATGAAAGTTAGCCATAGCACACAAATAACCGCACCGGCAGGTTTGAGAAAAGCGCTGAAACCCAATATGCAGGAGGCAAACAGTAACAAGTAGGGCTGTTTCTTTAGCCACGCAATCAAGCTAATATTGCTAGCTAAAAAAACTAGCTCGGCGTATAGGGGATCTGGGCACAACTGCAAGTTGAAGTAGAAAATATGCATGCTCGTTACTTCAAACGCAAGGCTGAAAACAGCTAATAATATGGCAGCTACGCGTGAGCTAAACAAAAGGCGACCCAATATGAAGACCACGGCAATATCCAGGGAAAACATTACTCCGTTCAGCCAGTAAAGAGCACCGGTCGGATTGGCGAAGCGACAAGACGCGCCTAGAAGCGCAGAATAGGGAATTGTTCTGAAAAAATCGAGTTGGTTTGGTTCGAACCAGTGAAAGTTCTTCTTCAACTGCCAATAAGTCCAGGTCTCTTCCGTTGCTAGCCCCTGAGGATAGGCAAGAGACAAAAGCCAACAGAAAAAAAACGACAAGACGAAAATAGCTAAGGACGCACATAAATCCGCTATTTGTTCAGAACTTAGCCGGTTCAAAACGGGGAACGACTCCAAGAAGACGACTCGCTTAGAACTCATGGGTCATTAGCCTAAAGAACTCATCCGTGCGCCAGCTGCCTGATGAAAATTGTACCCGCTTAGAGCAATTGCTGCACTTAGTCAGAATATCTACTGGCTTCTGAGCGATCGATACTTCAGGCAAAACATCCAGCATATACCCAGTTTAGATTAGGTCTTATTTTCAATTTCAGGGGAATATAGTAGTGTACTTTCGTTCTATACTGCAATATTCCACTTGCGGCCATAACCTTGCAAATTGCTTGGAAAGTAAAGCTTCCGGTTATTCTGAAATCTGGCATCCTGGGTGAATGGCCCTACCTGATGCTACCTAGTTTCTTTTTTCTCCTGTTTCTCGTCTGGACGTCTCTTGATAGAACAATTCCCATGTGGGATGCGGCGTACCATCTGGCTGACGGCTATTCGACCCGGGACTTGCTCCTTGAACATATTTGCCTTAAGAAGAAACTGCTTGCCATATTGAAGATCTCAACATGGTACCCGCCCCTCTTCCAGTGGGTCCTTTGTTTCTTTCTGCTGATGCCTGTTCCCTCAAGCCTGGCCGAAAGGCTACCGGCAATAGCATTTTACGGCATCGGAATTTTTGCTATTTACAGGCTCGGACGGCTGCTGTGCAATGACCCAACTATTGCCAGCGTGGCAGCAAGCATTTACGCGACGATCCCAGTTGTCTGCACGTGCACGCACAGTAGAGGCCTGCTAGACACGCCACTAACCTCAATGTGTATGCTCGCCATCTGGCTTATGGCTCGCTGGAACTTAAGCCAAACGCTGGCTAATTCTCTAATATTAGGACTGGCAGTAGGTCTGACATGTTTGACAAAACAAACCGGCATTCTTTACCTAATGCCCCCGGTAATTCTGCTCGTCATCCAACGCATTCGCTTAGGCGACTTCGCCGCTCTAAAAAAACTTACATACGGACTTGCCCTGGGTGGCGTCCTCTATCTGAGTTGGTTTCTACCAAATCTGTACGGAATACGGAAAGAGCTAGACCAATGGGTTGATTCTTTTTCCTATTTGGGTAGCGGATTGCCGCTATGGTTTAGACAAATGAATTTCTACCTAATAGACAAAGCCCCGAAATGCTTATCGCTTCCGCTAACAATTGTATTTGTCGTTTCCTTGTTCAATCTGCGTGCCCAACGCAACCTTCGGCTCCCGGCCAGCACTTTTATAGGATTCTTCATCCTGTGCGCCTTCTGTTGGGACGCCCGCACATTTCGGTATGCACTACCCATTGTTGGTTACATATCCCTTTCAAGCGCTGCCCTTTTGGTTGACTTTTGGCGGAGTGGACGAGTCTTGCTAAAGGCCTTCGATATATCGTTCGCTGTCTATCTCCTAGCTTTGTACTTCAGCATTAGCTTCACACCCTATCCATTTCCGCGGCCGAACCTGGCTTACGCACTAGGGCTAAACTTCGTTGGCTTGGGATGCGTGTGCGCCGGCTGTTTTCCAGCTTGGCCATGGATTGAGAGACCAGCCGGGTACGATTGGTTAATTAACGAGTTTGCATCCGAGAAAGTTGAAAACAGAAGCGATCTTATGCTCGGATCAAACCGCGAATACCCTCCATACGAGAAGGTGACGCAGTACGTGATGTCCACCCACTTGCCACGCCCTATAATTGTCATGCTTGGGCCCAATGTAGAATTCTATTCAATAGAATATTTAGCCAGACTACGCGCCCTGCCTGTGATATTCACTCCACTCGTAGAGCCGCGCAGTGGAATGAGACTTTTTTACGACCCTGGTCCAGACTGGCTTCTAACCCGTAAAGAAGATGTCGACTTTACACTTGCCAGGCTGACAATTGGTTTCGGAAAGTTCCGAGGTGCGAAAAGATTTGTTAAGGTTGGAGAATGTGAGGTGTATGATCCGTACTTATTCCCGCCAAGAGTAAATACTTTGGTTCTCTACCGCAATATGCCCTCCAAACAGAACTCTGGCAACCTACATTTCACTACTCGTGGTGCAGGCAAAAGTCTCTCTCCCTGAGAAACAGAATGACTACTCAACCGCAAACTTACTTGGCTTATTTGGACAATTCGTATGGCTTCGAAGACGAGGCCAAGATCACCGCGATAACTGTCACCGGAGACGGTCGGACAGCACTTATGCTCAACCGAACCATCTTCTATCCTCAAGGCGGCGGCCAACCAGCGGACAATGGTTTAATTCTTTCAAGCAACGGCAAATTTGCTGTATCCGATGTCCGCTTAATTGATGGT
>PSRH01000243.1 GCA_003175915.1 Candidatus Melainabacteria bacterium
CGAGATACAACAACCTTAATTGTGCCCATCTTCGCCATTACTGCTCTCGCTTGAGTCGTCCTCGCTGTAAAGGCCAAGCACGCCCCGCTTACTTGTCTTAAAGAAGTCGATGATTTCGTTGACCTCCTGAGGTTGCTCGCTTTCTTGCTCGAGCTGAGCGATTGCTTGAGAAAAATTCAAACCCGACTTATAGAGAGTTTTATAGGCTTGTTTGATCGCCGTTCGTGCCTGAGGAGAGAGCTTTTGTCGTCTCATGCCGATGATGTTTATTCCCCTAATAGCGGGCGGGCGGCCATCAAGCACTACAAAAGGTGGCAGATCAACCCGGCTGCCGGTCAGGCCACTGACCATGCAGAGCCGGCCTATGCGGACGAACTGATGAAATACGCAGGCACCGGCCATGACTGTTCCGTCTCCGACGACCACGTGGCCAGCTAGAGTGGCTGAATTAGCCATGATGATTCCCTTACCAAGTTTGCAATCGTGGGCTACGTGAGCATAGTTCATCAGGTAACAATCGTCGCCAATCACTGTCAACCCGTCTTCTTTGGTGCCCCGGTGAATGGTGGCATACTCCCGCACAGTGACCCGATCACCAATCGAGACGCCAGTTGGTTCGCCGGCGTAGGATATCGATTGTGGTTCAAGTCCAATGCTCGCTCCGGCAAAAATATGACAGTTGGCGCCGATTCGGGTTTGACCGTCAATGACGACATGAGCGCCTATTTTGGTGGCACTGCCGATCGAAACCTGACTACCGATCACGGCGTAAGGTCCTACTTCGGCATCAGCCGCGATCTTGGCACCGTCGCCAATGATCGCCGTTTTGTGAATACTCATGCTTTATCTGGGTCCGCGTTTTTGATGATCGCAAAGCTGATTTCGCCTTCGCAGGCGACTTTGTCGCCGACTTTGGCGATACCTTTCATCTTGCCGATAGGACCTTTCAGTTTGATCAATTCCACTTCTAGATCTAGTCGGTCACCTGGCTGCACCATGGTTCGGAACTTCAAACCGTCGATACCGGTAAATACACCCAGCGACCCTTTGAATTCATCTTTGACTAGGATTGCTATGCAACCGAGCTGGGCTAGGGCCTCGACCATGAGCACTCCCGGCATGATCGGCTTGAAGGGGAAATGACCCTCGAAGAACTGCTCATTAGCTGTCAGGTTTTTATAGCCCTTGGCCCTTACCCCAGGTTCGATGGACGTCACTCGATCTACTAAAAGGAAGGGATAGCGATGGGGAATGAGTTGTTTGATCTGAACGATATCCAAATCCTGAAGTGTTGCTGTCGTCATTATCAATGCCTCTTCATTGAGCAGTTGCATGCGGTCTTTCCACGATACAGTAAGCGAAGCTGAGTGGGGTAAATTATGCCTAATATGTAATATTTAGCTTTTCTTGACTATTCGCTTCTTGAATAATTGTCCACTGGTTACTGTTTAAATAGCCGGCCTCCGGCAATGCTTACCAAGATTGATTCTTAGCAAGGGTACAGCCGGCGTTTGACCTCACTATTGTACAGAAGTGGACGGTTGATGAATACATCTGGAATGATACGAAGACGGACATTTCTAGCCGGCTTAGCCGGTCTGAGTACAGCCATGTTCTTGCCTTTTGAGAGAGCAGAAGCGCAAGTGTCTAAGCCGTTTTCCTTCGCTTTTGTAAGCGATTGTCACTTGATCACCCGCCTGGCCGATTCCTTCAAATTGACGCAAGAAAGCCAGTTATTTCTGCAAGATGCAATCAAACAAATCAACGGTCTGGCACCCGATTTTGTCATTTTTGGTGGCGATCAAGTCGAGGCAGTCGGTGAAGATGAAGCAAATTGGCAGCTCTTCATTGATATCGTCCAAACCTTGAATTGTCCATGGTCATTCATTCTCGGTGAAAAAGACGTATCAGGTAATGTGCCCGTGGACAAGTTGAAGACATACGGGCGCGATTGGAAGGGCAAAGGTCTGGCAGGCGATCAAAGCTATTGGTCGCAAGACGTTTTACCGGGTGTACATTTGATCGGACTTGATACGAGCCGGGCTAACACAATGGCGGGTGAACTATCCAGTGAGCAGCTCACCTGGTTGCAAGCCGATCTCGATAGCAACAAGCACGGCATTGTCATCGTTGCCAGTCATCACCCCTTATTAGCACCGGCTCCCTTCGATGGCGGTCCACCCTGGGATGACTATGTCTTGTCCGAGGCGGCAAGTGCGCGCGAAATTCTTAATAGCTCACGCTACGTCCGCCTGGCTGTGAGCGGGCACGTCTACGTCAGCAAGATTGAGAGGGAAAGGGATATCTGGTATGTCTCCGGGCCGGCGCTGGATGTTTACCCTTGTGGCTTCCGCTTCTTTCATGTCGATCAGCAGGGAATTACCGTGGAAACCTATCAGGTTGACTATCCGGCGCTCGTCAAAAAAGCGCGTAACAACCTAGTTTCCTCAACTCTGGCTCTTCACTATAACAACAACCACCCGGCAGCCTTTCTTGAAGTTGTAGAAGGTGCCAGGTTGGATCAAAATGCCCAATTGCCCTTTAGCCGAAATGGCACGATTGAGCCAGTCAAGCACCGCAGTCCCGTAAAGGAAAAACCGGTCGTCGAAGAAAAACCGCCGGAAAAGAAAAAGGAAGGTCACAGCTTCTTCAAGCGTAAGAAGAAACAAGAAGAACCACCCGCTAAAGAAGATGCGAAGAAGGTAAAAGGCGATCAGAACAAAAAGCCGCCACCGCCGGCAAAGGAACCGACCAAATCGGATGAGCAAACCGATGAAAAAGCCGGTCAAGAAAAGAATGAAGTTAAAGAGGCTCCCGACGCGAAACAGTCGGGTGAGAGTTCGAACCAGGAATAAGAAACAATCAGAAAATCAGTCTGCCGGATCATCCAGTTGTTGTTAACAACTCCTGAACATTTCGCATTTAGACTGATCAACCAAGCTGCCAACCGAGAGAATTCCGACCTGAACCCGCTGCCCACCAAGCAAGCAGGTCGGAATTTGGCAGCTACTTTTCTTATTTTGGTTTACTGAAGAGGATCTGATCATGTCTAAGCCCGACATCTCTGACCGTTCGACCAAACAGCCCAACCCCACAGCCTTTGAATTACCCAAGAACGTGGTTGAGGAATCGCTCGGCGGCAAGCCACCCACCTCCTTCAGGAATCCAGATTACGGTAGCTTCGGTATTCCATCCAACCAAGAATTGTTGGCGCAGCTTGGCAAACCAACAGGTAAAGAAGAAAAGCAAGATAGCAAACCTGACTCCAAAGAAAAGAAGGATTCTCCGCAAGAAATTTGGGATAAATTGAACGACCGAAAAAAGGTAGCCATGATGGATACCAAAGAACTGGCCGGTTACCTAGCTTCTACCATGGGCGATACCAACTTCCATGTACTTGAGCGAGCAATGAATAAAGCTGGCAGAAACGAAAAGCTCAGCGATGAGGAGAATCGGCAACTGAAGCTGAGCGAAACGGCAGACAAGCTCATGGATATAGCTTTTATGCGCGATGGCAAATCAGGGTTGAACAACCTGGCTGCCGAATTGAACAAAAACCAAGACAGGTTCAAGCTTGAAGAAACGGATCTGCACCCGAACTTGAAAGATAAAAAGGGTAAACCGAAACTCGGTGCTACGTCGCTGAAGGTCTCTGATAACGGCGAGGAGGTTGGCAAATATCATTACAATTTCGACTACACAGCCGATGACCCGGAAGCAAGAGACGTCAAAGAAAAAGCTGACAAATTGCAGGACTACGTCAAAAAGGGGCGATTTACAAATAAACAGCAAGCCGCAAACATTATTCAGGAAATTGGCAACGATCGTATTGGTGCTGTCTTTGCAACAGCCAATTATCTTGCTGGCGTTCCTGACGAACAAGGCATTCGCCCAGACAACTCTGTAAAACCAAGATCTAGAAGTAGCGTTTACTACGCTGTTGGGGACGGAAACGGCGACGATAAGCATTTACGATTCCACTGGCTAAGCGGTGCAGTCGAGCCTAACGGCAAATAGAAGCGAAGCGGTTGTCAGAGGCATCGTATTTGATGCCGCTTCCTGACGAGGAGGAACCATGGTTGAACAATTTCGTATCGAAGGTGAATCCAACAGCGCCGCGAAAGAGGCTGCCGACAGACTGCGCACCGGCATCTATGATCGTCCCGAATCCTTTGGAAGGGACAGGGCCAAGGCGGCAGGGGCGGACGAACCGAAGGATAAAGCAAAGGACAAGTCCGAGGACAAGCCCAAGACGAAAGAAGATCTCGAGCGTGAAGCGGTTGAGATGGGCAAGCGCTTGATCAAAGAATCTGCCAATGGCGAATGGAGCGAAGAAAGCAAAAAGACTTGGAGCCGTGTCTTTGACGGAATAGTTAAGCAAAAAAACATTACACCCGAAGAAACGATGAACTATTTGAACCAGGCCGGCGCCGAACTCAATAAAGCGTTAGAAAAAATGGGCTCCAACAATCGCATAGGAATGGGAGTTGCTGAGGATGCTAAGAAAGGGGAGGTGCGCTTTTATATGCAGCTTAACGGCCCCGGAATAAATAAAGCCGACAACGCTCAAGCGGTGGCAGAAGATAAGGAGACCAAGACGGTGATCAGAGCCGGGACTTTGAAGATTAAGTAATCAGCTAGCAAGAAGGATCGATCACTAGTGAGGGACTGGCTTGGCTACGTCACTTGCAGTTGCTTTTAGCTGTTCTCTCAATTTCGAAGCCTGATCAGTTTTGCCTTCTTTTTCCAAAACCTCTGCCATACCATTCCAGACTTCCTTATTGACCGGCCGATTGGTTGTCTTGATCATTGACATAGCCTTTTGGTAGAGAATCTCTGCCTGCGCATATTGCTCTTGCCTGTAACATAGCCGGCCTCGATTGGCGGTTAGCATAGCCATCGTTGGGGAACTGTCCTGGTGAATGGACGCCAATATTTCGGCGGCTTCTTGATAGCAAGCATCCGCTTCTGCCCATTGTTGTTTTCTCATGAAGGCAACGCCGAGACGCCGCATATTTTCGGCAAATTCAACTTGATTGGCTTTATGCTTGACGGCCAATGCCTGTTGCTTGTAGGTTTCGGCTTTGCTGAATTCTTTAAGCTGCGCCTCGGTTCTTGCCAAGGTCAAAAGTAAGTTTCCTAACGTTGGAAATTTTTGCAAGCGTGCTATTTCGCTGGCTCGTTTATAGAATGGTTCAGCTCCGGCAAATTGCTCCTGCTGGATTTCGCAGTCCCCTATCAGTGTGAGGCTGTGAACCAGGACGGCATCGTCAGAATGCAAAAGTGACTCTTCAAGAGCTAATTTCTTTTTGGCATATTGTTCTGCCTCGGCATATTTTTTTTGTGCCATGAGAGTTTCACAAAGCAAACCATTTTCCATGGCTAAATCAAGGTCTAGAACTTTGTCACGAGGTAGAGTTTCCATCACGGCCAGCGATCGCCTGAAATACGACGCGGCCTTTGCTGGCGAACGATACAGATAGAAAGAGCCGAGTTTATGCAAAGTTAGCGCCAAACGCTGGTCAGG
>PSRH01000051.1 GCA_003175915.1 Candidatus Melainabacteria bacterium
GAGCCGTTCGTAGTGGTGATCGCCACTGCAGCTCCGTTACCGCCGACACCGCCATTGCCCTTGTTGCTGGAGCCAAATGCACCACCTCCGCCACCACCATAGCTTCTGATAGACCCGGTATTTAAATTGGAACCAGCCTGAAGGGTGACGGCCCCTGCGTTGCCGCCATTGAAACCATTGCCTGAAACAGAAACTCCACCGCCACCACCAGATGTATTAATACTGCCAGTAGTAATCGCACTGCCAGCAAATACATTAATGGGAGCTCCGTTAGTACCTGCGGCCTGCGCACTACCTGCATCATTTCCGTGCGTATTTAAATTGCCTGCACTTACAGAGGCATTAGCATTGATAGTCGGGCTGAAGGTAAATCTGCCACTGGTGCCGACCACTGAACCATCGCGGAAGCTAATCGTGGTTGCTGCTCCGCCCACTGTCGGCTGAGCCGTGTAAATATTGATTGAGCCCGCATTGAGTGGTCCTCCTACCGCCCCTCCGCTGGTTGTTATGTTGCCGAGGCGAATGGCCGGATTGGCGCTGTCAACACCACCTCCAACAGCATAGACGACTCCGTTAGTACCTGTACCAACACCACCGCTTGTTATGTTCACACCGGAAGCATTGATCAGTCCGCCGTTCGAACCATTGGCATACGCCATCAGAAAGACGTCACCACCTTTGGCATTGCCGCTCCCAGTTGCTTGCGTGCTGATACCTGTGACGCCGCTGATATCGATAGATCCGCCAGTAGAAGAAGAACTCGGTCCGACTGTTACAGTGGTACTGGCAGAAGCGGGTAAACCTGAGCCAGATGTCGGGTTTACGAAAAGGACACCGGATGCAATATAGACATTTCCTCCGGCACCACTTGCCTGCGTAGTATTAATCGACCCACCCGAGACAGTTACATCGCCGCTAGCCAACACTGCCAAATCGTTGCCATTTGTGTTTGGTATGCTGGCGAGCGAGATATTGCCGCCCGCATTGTAGTAGGTCGGATCGCCAGAAACATTCATTTGTCCAAATCGCAAATTTGGAGTTACAGCACCAATATGAGCACAGTTGGCCGTTGCATTTACGACTCCGCTGACATTGCCAAGATTGGCATCAACAGAACCCGTACCTCCGTTGAAATTCAATTGAGAGGATAACCAATCTCCTCCCTTCAAATTCATATTGGCCGTACCGGTATATCCACCATCGCGAAGATTAATGGCACCATTGCTTGCCTGAATCAGTCCACCGGCGTTATTTACATTGAGATCGGCTTTCGCAGCGGTTCTTATTGATACATCTCCAGCAGTAGCAACGATCGATCCGCTATTAGTAAGATTGCCTGCACCTGTATAGAGGTTGACTGTCTGACCTTTGATCAACGCTCCTGCGGTACCCGCGATAGACTGGTTAACTATGCTGCCACCACTATTGATGTTCAGCTTTCCCGCACTACTTATGGTGCCCTGATTGAGAACGTTGCCGTTAACGTTAAGTGTCAGGCTGCTAGAGGGAAAGACAAGCTTGCTCAATCCCGGACTAGTGCTGGCATCTCCTGACAGTAGTCCGTGCGGCCCTACTGCCAATGTGCCCGTCTGCACAACAGAGGCACTGTTAGCAGTGTTCCCCGAAGCATACAGCGTTCCATAGACCTGTGACGGCCCTGTGACTACCAGAGGATTGGCTGGCGTGAAACCGACTCCGTTCAGGGTCACATTACGCGGCACTTGGAGATTGCCCAAGGAAGTCACATCGCTGGGCGAAAGTGTAAGGAAACCCGTGGCAGCAATTCCATGTGCCGTTAAGACCAATGACTGGTGACCAGTATCGGCAATCTGCTCAAGTGCTACATATTGGGCGGGCGTGACCGGTTGTCCAGGTTTTATAAGCCGCGGTATACCGCCTGCTACATAACCATTACCGTCTACATAACCACCAATGTAAACGACGGTGGGGTGACTATTGTTGGCCATGACGAAGGATTGGCGCGAGCCCAGATCCAGGTCGAAGCCGCTCGGCAACTGCGGATCGCCAGTCAGCGTAGGTTGAAGATGAACAGGCGAGCCAACCATGTCACCGGCTTTGAGGCTGGAGAATGGCTTTCCAGCAAAGTTCGGGTGAAAGTAATTGGCCTTTATTTGTAGTTTCGACGCACCGAAGTTATCGACTGATTTAGTAAAGGAAAAATTCTTAATTC
Organism: Candidatus Melainabacteria bacterium; assembly: GCA_003175915.1. Lineage (GTDB taxonomy): Bacteria > Cyanobacteriota > Vampirovibrionia > Obscuribacterales > Obscuribacteraceae > PSRH01. The sequence goes on from PSRH01000051.1 coordinate 2,192, forward strand.
CCAGTTGTTCGGGGCTAACGTACTTCGCAGTGGTGAATGTCTGTATGGAGCCAGGGGCGACTGGTGGTTGATTGTTCCCGGCGGGTAACCCAAGCAAATGGGTGAGGGGCATCAGATGCTTAGTGTGCTGGAGAGGGGCGGGGGTTAATGAATTCGGCAAAACCATCTGCTGATTAGTTAAGCCCGGCATTGCCATCTGATGCCTGGTGAAGCCTGGCAAAACCATTTGATGTCTTGCCAGACCAGGGGTGATCACGCCCACGCCTGGCGTTCTGGCAAAGCCAAAAACATTGGTACCATGACCGTTTAGCGGCAAAGAGTAATTATGGGCGAGGGCGCCAAACGGTAGTACCTGGCTAGTAAGCCATAGCAGTGAGACCAAAAGACATTGAGCGCGCTTGAGACGTTGTCCCATTACGCTAATCCTTCGTGTGAAGCCGCGAACCGTTCCGCGAAACTTGGATTATCGGTTCACTTATCTAGGGAATTGCTAAATTCAGTCGCCTGTTACTAATTTCGTGTGCAGATACGAAAACTGTATGAAAATAGGACTTATAGTTGTTTAAGCCAAGCCAGATGCACCCTCCACAGAATTTATTCCCCAAACGATGCATTCTGAAAAGTTGTGACCTGCTAGTAAAAATCGGTGTGAAGGATATGTTAGCCACACAACACTCGCGAAGGGATGATTGAACCACATTAAGAGTATCTTTCATTATCTGATCGGCTGCGCCCCGCTGGTGCATGCAGTAGCTGAGCGCTGCACGATATGCTCATGGCCGGTGAATTGATCGATTACCGTGCAGCTAAATTCCACTTGGACCGCAGCAGGAATTTGACTCGATCGATCAATTTTTGTTTGGTCGTCAGAGCATATTTTTGCCAGAGGCACAAAGTGTTCACCTGCGATAAGACGGGCTGGCGCAACAATACTACCGACCGGCGCCGGAAGGCCCGAGAGGTTGAAGTTCAGGTCTCGATCTGCATTAGGTAGTTTGGCATTCAAATTACCGCCATAAAGGTGGCTGGATGCTTCAATATAATGGTGTCGCAAATCATAGTCGTATAGCTCATTCTTACCGGCAAGCACGTTGGAGTAAAGATCTATCATTGTCCCTACAGACAAATTTTTTACTGATACTTGCCTGATCTTGACCCATGGACACACCGATCGGAACCCACTACCGGTCAATCGATCTTTTATCAAATCAGAAACACCAGCTGATTTAATTGTCGACAATTCTGCCCGCTGCTTTTCCAAAAACTCGGCGCCACTTCTTGATTCATTTAGCAGATACTGAGCCAAACCCTGAAGGTGTCTCTTCGGGCCGGTGGCGCTAGATTCATACGAACTGCGTGAACTTTCCACCAGCATACGACTTCTTGAGATGAGATTATTCATTTGTCCAACTACGTCGTTCGCGTTTATGGTGGTAGCAGCCTCCACAACGATTGTATCCGCCTTTGCTTGCAGCTCATTGCCAATAATGGTCACCATGAAAATGGACAGTACGCACAGCGCCAGACCTAAAAAGGCGAAGCCACAAAGAATTACCAGAAAAAGCATGTTGCCGCGTTTTCTTTGCGGAGACCTTTTTCCTTTGACTGACGCTGTGGTTCGATAAGAATTCATGATAATGCTATCGCGCAAACTGAAGTAACCTGTTTTGTCCAGAAGTCTGCGTGTGGACAACCAGCGTGATGCTCGGATCGAGCAAGACGTCCGAGGTTCCAGGAGCATAAAATCGCTGATTTTGGAAGGCACTTAATATGGTATCAAACGGCTCATTCGGAACAATGCAAGAATAGACACTATTGTCATTAAGGGCCGCGTCTAGAAAAACTCTCACGATTGAGTTGGCAACTGGATTAATCTCGCGCTCATCCAGTTCCTGCTGGTTTACACGCAAAATAATTTGCGACCCATGTAGGTCGAGAGAATGATAACGCTCAAGGCCAACAGGTCTGCCACCAGCGTACCAGAGATCCTCGTACTTCACCTCGGTGTTATCTCTGTTCTTATCGATCTCCCGATAGGCAATCTTGATCCTCACCACAGGCATAAGCTGGGAATTCGAATATTCAAGGTATTTCGGAACTCGCTCGGCCGTTAGGAGCATCAGTACCATAGGGCCCGGTGCAGCCTCGTCCTTATAGATTTTGCCACCGGCTGTTGGACGAGCGAATGCACTAGAATGGGCAAGACAAAACAAGCAGATGAAAGTGAAAATAATCGCTATTCTTTGTGCAAGCATACTTATCGAAACGTCGAAATTGGTACAGCCACTTCCGTAAAGAGCGTTGAGTCTTGTGGTTTGATCGCAAAATAGACAACGGAATGTCCGCTGAGCGGAATTGCACTCGTGTCATACTGAACATTGTTATAGCCACCGTTGCCAGCTGGAACAATGCCCGTACCATTGGGTGCCGGAGTCGCCGCATTCCAACCTACTTGATGAATGTCCTGGAAGGCATACCGAACATCGAAATTGACCAGAGTCGGCAGCTGAAGGGTGCACCATGTCAAAATGACGCGGTTAGCCGGAACGTAAGTTGCCGTTATTCCATAAACTTCTCGATCATTTTCTTGATACGGTTCCTTATAAAATATGATGTCGTCAATCCAAGTGGTAGCTGGATAGGTGGAATTCTGTCCTAGCCAACTACCGTATGGATCGTCCCAGTAGAACCTCGTCATTGTGTCAAAGTAATTGTATTGAGCCTCGCCAGTAGGATGCAATTGCACGCCTGGATCTTCGTTAGCTGTTTCCGATCTGGCATGATTTGGATGAGGGGGCAAGATAACATGCGTCCAGTAAGGACCGCTAGCTGGCAAGTTTAGCGCGTGATAGAAGTGATTATTCAGTCCCTGTGGATTACTACCATCTTCGTCTTGAGTGAGATCAGGGTTGGTGATTCTCTTGACGTAAGTGCCAAGCTCTATATTATTCGTACCATCTGTGGCGTAACCACCTACATGGTTAGTGCTCTTTATCCAGAAACTCATGCGATCGTAAGTGTTTGGTTGCCACGGACCGAAGTGCAAACTGCCATTCGGAGCGTTTGGCCAGCTCCAGGGATCCATGGCATAGTTGCCTGCCCATCCTCTTGGGCTTGGGTAATTTGCATTACCTGAATAGTTGTATGGGTTGAATTGCCATTGACCGGCCTGACCCTGGGCATTTGAGGCCGTCAGGTCCATTTGTACGGAGCCAGCTCCCTGAACACTATGAGCTGTGCTGATAGTTGTGGTGCCGCTGCCTGAGCCGGCGTATATAAGTGGATAGGGATCTCCGTCAGCGTTCGTTGGCACCTGTGACCCATCATAGGTTTGATATCTAACCCATTGCGTTGTTCCTGGTGGCAAAGAGGGATCGCTCGAGGGAGGAGGAGGCGGCGGCGGCGGCGGTGGTGGCGGCGGCGGCGGCGGAGGAGGAGGCGGCGGCGGTGGCGGTGGCGGCGGCGGCGGTATCACCCCGTGCGGCGGCCTTACGATCGGCGGCTTTACGTGATGGCCCCATAGATTCCAGTGGTTGAAATTCCACCAGTCAAAGCGGTTTTTGTTAAATTCCCATTCCTTCGACCACTGATAGAAAGCCATCTGTGGCCGACCGGCACTCTCAGGTTGCGCAGCCAGGGCTGGCTGAGAGCAATGGGCAAGCAGATTGATTCCAAGCAGGAGCAGAACAAATGAGGAAAGAACCCCTTTCTTGCCTTGATACATAGGCCCTCAAATTAACGGCTTATAGGGGCGATAAGCCCCATTGCCTCTCTTAATGGGAGGCAATCGCCTGTTTCGTAGTAAGTTGTTTTCCCGTTGGTGAGCACTGGAAGGGTGGTCACGAGATCAAAACCCGCCAGAAAGTAAGTTTTGTCCTGATATTAGATGTATCACAGGATTCTTGCCACAACAATTGGGGTTTCCTAGTAGATCAGTATGGGTTGCCTCCAACCGCATCCATATATATGTGACAAGGCGCTATTTAATGAGCTGGCTTGCAACAGGGATGATCACTTTGCCGTTCAATTCACCAGGAAAGGCAACAGGAAGAAGTTGATAGGGTGGCTTGACAGACCAGACCGTCAGGCCAATTGCCACTAAATTCTTGCATTCTGAAGCCGTAAATTCCTTTTCGTCAATCCAACTGCTCGTCGGTAGATACATGTGACGCTTCGCCTCGGGTGGATAATCATATTTGGCGATAGCACACGCTTTCCCGTCGTAAAAGACTAGACGAGTGCTGTAGTCTGGAATGTTGCGACCGAGACTGTGCAAAACAAGGCGAAGCTTCATGCTGTCTTTTGCGTAGCCGAGCTGAACTTCTTCAAGGAGCAACTTGTTCGCAAAATTGATGTTTCTTGCCAACATTACCGGTTTGAATTGAAAACGGTTCTTGATTGCTTCGACACGTTGAGCCATCACTATCATGAAGGTAACAATGAAGGTGCACTCGAGAAAGATGACCAGCCGCTTCCACTTCGACCAGGATTTGATTTCAACCGTCACTGCTTGTAGTGCGACTAGCAAGCATGACCATGGCCACAATCCGCAAGTCACTGAGCCAGCTGAAAGCTGGCGGAAAAGTTTTCGGAAAGGACTTTCTACCAGGGCAAAGTTCAAGTGCGCTACCAAAATGACGATAGCCACATAGAGAGAGAATAACAGCCAATTATTTACATGGGCATACAACTTCTGGACGTCCGGGTCAAGAAGATAGCGCAACAAAGTGAAGTGGACCAAGTAAATGGAATAACTTATTTCCCCAAGCCACACCAACCAGGGATGCGCCAATAGCTTCGCAATCGCTCCTTTTTGGAACGCCACAACAAAGATTAGAGCGGCAAACAGCGGTGCTCCACCACAATAAAGCAACCAACGCGCCAGGGCGCTCTGATTTTGAACAGGCAAAGCCTGCACCATGCATGGTGTCAGCAGGACACTGGCGGCCACTAGAAGTACTACTAATAACTCGACGATCGTCATTGCAGTGCTTCCGAAATTATTGAGCGTCTGCCGCCTTATCAGCCAGATGTCCGCAATCGACATTCCTAAAATAAATTCAAATATTCGGCACAGTGGATTTATGGTCGGAAGATACTCAAAACACAATGTGAGACGACCACCAGGGTGCGATTCTTGAATGACTTCGCCCAATGTAATTGAAAGTACAACTAATGCGACTCCAAGGAAGAGCTTGGAACGCCAACCCCATCGCCATGGTCTTATCAAAAGAATGAAACTCAAATAAAAGAAGAATTCATCAGAAATGCTCCAAGAAACAGGATTAATCGAATAGTAGTATTCACGCACCGGAATCCAGGCCTGCACTAAGAGCAAATTCGCGAGAATTATGCTGAACGATGTCCAGGCGAAATGCACATACTCTAGAGGATGAACGGCCATCGAGAGAAGGGCTGTCGATAAATGACTTGGCCAGATCCGTCCGATTCTCGCCCAGAGAAAGTGCTTGGTATGTGCGAGTCCTTTGAGGCCGCTGTAGTTATACGTGAGTATAAAACCGGACAGCACGAAAAAAAACGAGACAGCCTGGGCATATGCCACGTTTCGCACGAAGTATCCGTGGGGATCAAGATGGAAGACACTGTCAGAAGCGGCTGCGTGCCCCACTACTATCAGGAGAGCGGAAAGAAATCGCAGTGACGTCAGGGCATCAAGTTTCGGCTTAGCTGGCTGATCCGACATTTGAGATTGTCTCTTCCGAAGTAGTCATGTACTAAGCGTGGTAATTTCGCGCCCCATTATCGTGGTTTTTAAACATCCACTCTAGTTGTAATTAGTTGACAGACATACATATGTATGTCTTAATAGAATCAGTACTTCCAATTAGAGTGCAGACGAGTCGGCTGAGTTAACAGCTGCCTGTTTCTCTTTTGCACAAAAGGAATCCAAATCAGTTTTCTGCCTGACGCTCAAGTGGAAGCATGGGCAGTGGCTGAGCTTGTGGAGTTGAAATTTCGTCAGGCGTAAGCAAAGGTTCTTCCATGAATACTCGTACTTCTATTGCTGTTTTAAAACAACATTTTGAAAATCTTTTTCCAGGCAAGTGGGTGCGTGCGGATAGCAGGCAGAAAACTCTCAT
>PSRH01000191.1 GCA_003175915.1 Candidatus Melainabacteria bacterium
GCCCCCCGGTCCGATGCTTTTTATAACTCAAAGAGCGAGCTTTTCTCTGTCAGTCTCTCTATTTTTGAGTTTTATACTTCTGTATATAGTATATTTCTTTTTTTAAGTCTAGTGAGAAAGGCCAGGCGGCCGAGCCCGTGCTCGGCCGCCTAAGCTTGCTGTTTGCGGGCGTCCGCCTAGCGGTGCCCTATGACCACTGGTGCCAGCCTGGCCCTCGCGTCCATCCAGGCCCGCCGCCGGTCGAGAAGGGCTTCGATCAACCAGATCACGCCCGCGCCGGTGATGACGCTAGGGAAGATCCAGATGACCCAGGGCCCGTCCGAAGTAGCAGCCGCCCAGAGGAAGGGGGACGAGAAAGTGAAGCAGGCGCTCGGGAGAGCGAAGCCCACGCCGGTGCCGCCACGGGGAGAGAAGACTTCCCTCAGCCACATGCCGACCCCGACGAAGATTCCCGCTGCCCAGACACCTACCAACAAGCCAGCGACGTACACCATTGGTGCACCTCCAGTTCTAAAGCCACAGGTGGACTACCGCAGCCAGGTGGCTTCGCTTGCTGCGGTTGCGTCTCGCACGCTCACGCCCTCCATAACTCGGTCAATCGCTGCCCGAGGGAACGCCCCCCAGACTCCGCAATCCGCAGAACCTCACACCAAACCAGGAGCTATAACGCTCTTGGTTTTTTCTCTGGTGTTTAGGCTTCCTTGGGCTCTCTGTTCCGTCTGCAGTGCGATACAGCTATTGACAAGCGCTACCATACTCAACAATGGTTTCCCTTATCAACAGTGAGTTCTCTTCTTCTTTGGCAAGCCGACCGATCGTCTTACTTGACATCCGCTTTGCGTTCTGCCCGTATTGAACATTCAGATGGGCGGGTCGAGACTGACGTCCACTTAGCATTAATTCGTTCCTGAAGGCTAGCGCCAACCTCGCGCCAGGTGTTCATTTCGAGCGAACTGCTCATACGAAATTGTTGTTGTTATCATTTTCCCGAAGTAACGTTGCTATATAGTAGAGCTCTAAAACTTACAGATTATCTGCGCGCTACCTGCGCTATCAATATCGCAAGCAAATCAGATTATTTAGTCAAATCGATCACCAGTAGCATTCCTACCTGCGCAGCTGGCACCGCCGGTAATTTCAATCAAGTCTCCTATGCTCCGGGCTTTCGCCCGAGCTCTCTGCCCTCTCAAATAGGCACTCATCCTCCACAGTTAAGCATTTGAGCAAACGCCTTTGGCTTGGCTACTTAGGCTGCGCTCATTCGTTGCCAGAGCGAAGCTCGGTTTAGTAGCTTAAGCTGTCCGCTAGAAACAATTCACCACCAAGGAAAGGATTCCACGCCTGGAAATCAGACGCTTTAGCGAGCTATCGCTAGTCGCAAAGAATGCGACATGTGGGTGAACCGATCTGCGGACGTGCCTCTACATTACCAGGCCTCGCTCTGTTCCGATGCGCACATCGAGAGTCAGTGCCTGGTGGCGTTCAAGTGGAGTAATTGTGATGAGAATGAGAAACCGAACGCGCAGAAGCCGCAGGCAATTTCCATTGGCATGCGAGGCGCTCGAGGGCAAATTGCTCCTCGACGCTGCCGGCCTGGATCCCCAGGTGCCGGGTGTTTCGCGGCCCTTTCCCGTCATGGTCTCTGGCCCAGTCGGCCCGGGTGGTCCTGGCGGTACCCTCGGTACTCAGCCAAGTCCCCCCGTTATGGTGGCGCCGCCATTCAACAACGATCCAGATCCAACGGAGCTATTGGGTCCAGATCCAACTCCGGCACCGCCGAGTGTAAACCCCGGGCCTGGTTCATTCCCCACGCCGGATCCGACTCAACCAAACCCGACCTTACTCGCCTGAGCGACCTATGGCCGTCTCGTTTGTCTCCCTGAGCCAGTGGCTTTGCCCTTGGGACTGCTCAGGTGTCATTGGTTCTCATTTGTGATCACCTTAACACCACTGGCTCATACTACGAAGTATGAGCCAGTGGTATCGCGCCTCTCGTGCACGAATCAAAGGAAGAAAGTGGCTGAGAGCAAGGCGCGGATGAGGAGCAGGGAGATGGTTGTATTTCCAGACGACACGGGCACAGAGTTTTCCGAGGTCTTGATGGCACTTCAGGCGGCCATTGATGAACGATGGCTCCTCCCAAGTGCTTGTGGTTACATTGTCATCGACGATTACCACAAGCCTCCCTTCTACTGGAACGGAACTTCCTTCAGGCATCGTTGCGACGATCCTGAAGACATGGAGAATCCGCATGTTTTCGCTTCGCGGGCGCGAGCCGAGCAAGCGGCGCGACAGATGAATAACCGATGGACAGAGGAACGAAAGTCGTCTTGCAAATTGCTGAGAACGGCAATTGCGGTCCTTTGGATTCACCCGCAACACCACTACAAGCCGCTTGCCGGGCTGAGGGCCAGTCGGAATGTCCAATTTCCCGGTTCGCCCCACGACTGAGGACTGCATTTCTATTGGAGCTAGCGGAGTGGCAAGTTCGGCTTGCCCTCCGCTCCTTCATTGCTCTCTCCTGTCGCAAAAAATTCAACAGTTTTAAAAAGGTTGTTTCTAAAATTTCCTATCAGGCTATATAGTAGATCTGTGAATATTTTTTCTCCCGTTAAGGACGGTTCTATAGGGGGGATGACAGCGGCTCCCACCCACACACTGAGTCCGCAGGAGCGCGCGCGGCGGCGCGGCGCTCCTGCGGACGTGATCGAGGCGGTTTCAGCCGTCTCGATTTTCCTCACCACCAACCATCTCGTCGAACCAGTGGTCCTCAGGACACCGCTCTTTGAACCGCTCCCCAACGGCATTTTGAGCGGCACGGATCAATTTGGCGACAGCGGGCCCGAAGTCCGCGTCAGTTTCTGTTGTCGGGTATCTGCCGTGGAGCAGCGCCCTGATCGCGGCCTCCAGGCGGGTGAATGATCGGGCAAACGCTTCGAAGAGGTCGGTCAGCCCGTCGGCGACAAGCTCGGCTGTGCCTGCACCTTGATCGAGGCCCCTGTCCACGGATGTGCCGAGTTCCGCGAGGACGGCATCGGCTTCGTGCGTGAGCGCAAGGTCGATCTGCTCACCGAAGTATTCCAGGGCGAACCGCACACCGTCGGCTCCAATGAGCCCCTTGGTGGCGAGAAGCCCGACGAACGCGGCGCTCGCGGCAGACAGCTCTTCCATCACTCGCCTGCCTTCATCTTCCGGTTCCGGCGGCATGGGCGACTCGTTCACTGCAATAATCTCCATCGTAGTTCAAGATCAAGGTTCGCTGATCGGTCCGGCTGGAGCGGTCAACACGGGGCACGACAAATCGATCGCACAGGCCGGCTTCCGGCTCAGGTGGATCACGTCAAATCTTCGTCCTTGCTTATCTCTTGGAAGACTTCGCCGAGATGGACCTGGGCGGCCCCGATCACGGCGGCAAGGGCATTTTCAAATGCATAGCTCTTCCCGTCAGGGAAGTATTCCGTGACAACAGCTCGCAGCCTGCTCGCCAGGCGATCGACAGCCTGAAAGAGAGCGTTGACGAGACTCGGCTCTTCCTGCTCTGCCTCCTCGCTCTCGTAGCCAACCGCTTCACCTTCCATCTCGTCGGAAACTTGGTAAGCCTCCTCTCGGATGGCTAAATCGACCTGGTCCGTCAACAGACCGAGATAGTCCTCAGGGTCACCAGCATCGACGAGACGCTCAGTAACCAGGACCTCCAGGAGTTCCCGGACGGCGTTGGAAAGCACAACAGCGCTGTCAGCGTCTTCTCCTTCCGGGATTATCGGTAAATAATTGGACATTTCAGTCTCCTCATCCCCAAAGGCTTTGTGACAGGTCCCCGCAGACCAGAACAAAGTCAAAAAGGTGATCAATCGTCGGAAGCAGGGACGGCAAAAGGGCAGCGGTAAATTTGCTCGGTTCGACCGAGAATTTACCACTGCCTTTTGCCGCCGGAGCGAGGGCTCAGGGGGGTGTGACCAGAGTTTGCTGCGCATCGACGGCGGTGCGCAATGCCTCCTCGTAGTCGGCGCCCTGGAAGCTCAACATGGCCATGCAGAAGGCCATACGAGCCGCCATGACCACCTCCGGATGCCCAGCCGCACACTTGTCGATCGCCTGCTTCAGAGCAGTGATCGCTTCGCGAGCCTGGACGCGTGCCTTGCCGCCATCCCAGATGTCCTTGAACTGGGACTTTTTCTTGGCGGGCAGAAGCAGCACGTAGATGCCCGCGAGGACCAGCGCCACCAGAATGCAGTCCAGCGGCGCAAGCGCCACCAGCTTCTGGATCTTGTCCAGCGCCCAGGGCTTCAGCCCCAGAAGCAGAACATAGGCGCCAGCCCAGACCGCGCTCTTGGGCGACCGCACAAGCGTGCCCATCCTCTTCAGCCGTTCCATAGCAAATCCTTTTGCCTGAGGACAGCGTTCCTACATCGGCTCCGTACCGACGTTCACCCGGTAAGAGACAGACACACAACGTGTCTAAGTGTTGACCATCCGTGTTAGTCGTTGCGTGCCTCGGGCGGGGTTTCTTACCAAAATGTTTTTCAAGAACGCTTGCCCAAGTCTTTCAGGTTGCAGCGCGCCGACTCAAGCCCCGACAAAATTATCGAAACTCAAATCTCTTCGGGCCGTAAGCCCGCTGCTTCTTGACATTCTCGTTGCTTGCCTCAACCTGAGCCGCCCCTCGGCTTTTATAGGCCGCAATATCGCCTCATAATTAATTCGCCCGCGACCGCTTTACAAGCCTGCGCGAACCGGCCTTTTTCTTGCCTTACAAACATTTCCGGTCCGATTTCCTTCGCATTCGACCAGTTAAACTGACACTGTTTTCACGCCATGAACATGCCTCAACCAACTTACTCCTCATACAGCCTGTCTTGCTGGATCTTCCTCCGTTTGCTCGGGGTCTCTTATGCGGCAGCGTTTTTTTCTATGTCCAGCCAGGTAATAGGGCTGATCGGCGAAAACGGCATTTTGCCGGCTGGACGTTTTCTTCAATTGCTTCAGGCACAGCTAGGTCCTGAGCGATTCGCCCTAATTCCCACTGTATTCTGGCTCAATAGCAGCGATGGGTTTTTGCAATTCTTATGCTTAGCCGGAGGCATTCTGGCACTGCTAGTGGTGCTAGGCATTTACACCGGACCGGCTTTAGCGCTGCTATGGCTGCTTTATTTGTCCATCGTAAACGTAGGGCAAGATTTCCTGTCCTTTCAATGGGACATATTGTTGCTAGAAGCAGGCTTTCTGGCTATCTTTCTGGCGCCATGGCAGGCACTTGAGCCACCCTGGCAAATCGGTCGATTCAAAACTGCCAACCCAGCACCGTCGATCATCGTCATCTGGCTTTTGCGCTGGTTACTCTTCCGCCTCATGTTTGAATCGGGCATGGTCAAGCTGGCCAGCGGTGATCCTACCTGGGCTAGCTTGACGGCGCTCTACTATCACTACTTCACTCAACCCCTACCGACACCCGCCGCCTGGTACGCGCAGCAGTTGCCGGAGTGGTTTCAAAGACTGAGTGTCGGCGGCGTTTTTTTCATTGAGCTGGTCATGCCCTTCTTGATTTTTACGCCGCGCCTGCTGCGGCACTTTGGCGCCGCGGCCATTCTCTTTCTCCAGGCGCTCATAGCAATTACGGGCAATTATGCCTTTTTCAACCTATTAACCGTGTCCCTTTGCTTTCTTCTTTTGGACGATCAACTCCTCTCAAAACTGTGTCCCCAGTTTCTCGTGGCGAGGATTTGCGCCGATTGCCAACCGCGCTGGCCGATGGCACGACGTGTCGTTTCTATCGCCGTCGCTCTCTTTATCGGCTTGTTGAGCGTTTGCAATTTCGGCAATCGTGTCTCGATGCCCACGTTCCTGCAAGTTTTTTTGGAGCCCATAGAGCGTTACTACTTCTTCAACAGCTACGGTCTCTTCGCGGTAATGACCACCACGCGCATGGAAATAGAGGTGGAAGGCAGCAACGATAAGAAAG
>PSRH01000291.1 GCA_003175915.1 Candidatus Melainabacteria bacterium
TATTTCTCCGTTGCTTCAGTAATGGCCGGATCAATGATTTTTTCGACTGTCCAGAAAGGCAGTTAGATCTTTGAGTTCCTGGGCCGAGATGTTACCTGCATAAGCCGGCATGTTGTATCCACCGTTTACAATTCTAATCGTGAGCTGATCGTTGGTTAGACGACTGCCAACTTCAGTCAAGTCCGGACCTCTTTTCCCGCCGTGTCCAGAGATGGTATGGCAATAGAGACATCCCTTGGTATCGAATACTTTGGCACCTTGGTAAATGGGCCCACTGGTGGCACCGATGATTTCGGGAGTCAGAGGTTTCGCCTCAAAATTGGGAGTCCAGGGTTCTCTGAATCCCTCTATTGTGAGAGCAAGCACGAAGCTGACGATGAAAGCGACAGAGGCAATGGCCCAGGGTCTGCGCCGGGGACTTCGTTCTCCGAAAGGCGCAAGAATTGGGACCGAGAGAAATATAAGAACGACGAACAACGGTGCCAGTACGATTACCCAATCTTCGATCTCATGCGGCAAAAGTGCCAAAAGAGCGAAATACCATAAGAGATACCAGTCCGGCTTAGGTTGTGCATTTACGATTGAAGGATCCGGTGGTTTTTCGATTGCTGGAGGACCAAGCCACAGGGCAAGCGCAAAAATGGCGATGACAACAAGTGTGCTGAAAACTATGTCGCGCCAGGCAGCGTCCGGCCAAAAAGGTCTGCCCTCCCGCTTCAGCATATCGTTATACTTCTGCCGATAAGTTTTCGGGTCGACCGGTTCGCCCACTACCGGTGGTTCAGAAATACCATTGTGGAGAACCAACCAGACGTGCAGTACGATTGCTCCGATGAGAAGGGCAGGAAAGACAAAGACGTGGTAAGAGAAAAAATGGCTGAGCGTCGCGCTTCCGACTTCGCCTCCTGAAACAAGCACTTCAACCAGAAGTTTGCCAATGAATGGCACGCGCAGCGCTTGCTGAGAACCGACAGCTACTGTCCAGACTGAATTTTGATCCCAGCGTAGAATCTGGCCCGTGAATCCCATCGCTACTGTGATAAAAAGCAGGGCGACGCCGGTCAACCAATTGAGTTCGCGCGGAAATTTGAAAGATCCCATCAGATAGACGCGAATCATATGGAGCCCGGTGAATAAGATCATCGCCGAAGCGCCGAAGTAATGCATGGCGCGAATCAAGGCGCCGAATGGAGCCTGCGTGGAAATGTATTGGACGCTTTCGTAAGCCTCACCTGCCGATGGCACATATAAGGTAGAGAGCGCGATTCCAGTTATTATTTGTACGATAAACGAGGTCATGATCGCCGTGCCCAGCACGTAGTACCACTTTGATCCAGGCGGGACCGGATGGGTGATGGCATGAATGATGGGCTGCTTTAAACCAGTCCGCTCTTCAAGCCATGCTAATAGATTGCCGATGATTTTCATGGAGGAGTCTAGCTTTCTTCCAACACCATACCGACCTGGATCTGTACATCACCCTTGACCAGCCGCACAGGGTAACGATGCAGTGGTCTAGGCGGAGGGCCGCCCGCCACTTCTCCGTCTTTGTAATAAACGCCACCGTGACAGGGACACATAAAGAGTTGCGCATCGCTTTTCCATCGGACAGGGCATCCCAGATGTGTGCAATTGACTGCAAAGGCAGTGAAGTCTTCGTCGCTATTGCGGCGCACCCAGGCCGAGCGGTGACCGCTTACTCCGTCCCAGGGAAGGATATAGGGATCATGAAAGCCGACCAGCGCCGTTTCGCCCTGCTTGAATTTTTCGATTACTCCGACATTGACCCATTTAGGATCCTTAGGAACAAACAGGTAGTTCAAGATAAAGGCCACACCAGGGATGGTTGCGAAAAGGGCAATCACTCCGCTCAATCCAAAGCCGAGGGCCTTCAAAAACTCTTCCCGACTGACGAGAACTTTCTTCCAGTCCGGCAGAATTTTTACTTCTTCACCTTGTCCATTACAGTTGGTCATTTCTTAAGTCCTCAATCCAGCCGGCTGCAGCAAAGAGAAAAACTATCAATCCAGTCACACACATAAGAGGCGAAGTTAGAACACCGAAGGCCAGGAGAGTGACACCGAATGACAGAGCCGCAGGCCACACCGTAGGCGGTGGCAGTTTTTCCGGCAGCGCTTTGGGCCCGGTGAGCCTCCAGTTGGTTCTGTCGTCATTTTGTTGCGACATTCTCTGGCCTCCTTTCGCTCTCTTGGATTTTTTCTTGCTCGGCTAGCTTAAACCAATCAATCATCGCCGACATTATCGCCCACAGGAAAATTGCTCCCATGGGTTCCCACATAATGGCACCGCCTAATTTCTGGTCATCAACTTGTGTCAGTTTCCAGTCTTCCCGAATCATTTTGAGCGTTCCGGCAATTTCGTCTTCAGGATTGTTGTAGAAAGAATAGAACGGCGTGTCCGAGATAGTGAAAATAATTCCCAATATCATCGCCAGGGTCGATGCAGTAACCATGTAAAAGATGGCTGGCATTGGAGCCAATCGTCGTTCCGTTATCGGATTGAGGACAGGCCACCAGAGCATGGCGCCAGTGGCCATAAACATCATGTGTTCAAAGGTGTGTATTTGTTCGTTTTGGAGTGCGAGGTTATATAGATAGGGTAAATGCCAGATCCAGATCGTGCCGATCCCAGCGATAAGCGCAAGCGGAGCATAACCGAGAATGCGCTCCAACCTGGCAATGAATGGGATGCGCAACCACGCCTGAACGAATGAAGCAGGAAGTCCAGCGATAAGTAACGGTGGAGCAATCGTGCCAAGCATCATATGCTGAAGCATATGAGCACTGAATAGGTAATGGTCGGACAAAGGATCGATCGGCGAAGTCAAGGCCAGGAAAATGACGAGCACACCGGACGTATAGCTAAGCGATTTCAGATTGAACTTGAATCGGTTTGCGAACCAGTAGATTGCCAATAGCAGGGTGCAACCAATCACCACTGACGGTTCGAATTCCCAGCTTTGAAGTAATTGCCAGGCAGTCATACGTACCTCCAGAGGTAGACGGTTGAGAAGACAACTATCCAAACGGCATCGACAAAGTGCCAGTAAATCGCAATGGACTGCATACCAATATTCGTCGGTTCATGCTTGCGCCCAAACACGGACAGTCCAAGCAAAAGCAAAAGTAGAACCAGGCCAATCAATACGTGAAGACCGTGGAAGCCGGTCAGTGTGAAAAAGGTGCTTCCAAAGAGGTCGCGGCTGATTGTGATCTTGTCCATAACGAGGTGGGCGTACTCAAGCCCCTGACCCACGATAAAAATCCCACCGAGAATAATGGTTGCACCAAGCCACATTGCGACAGAATTGCTCTCCTTTTCTCGTGCTTTTTCGGCAAGCCACATAGTGAAACTGCTGGACAAAAGTGCGACGGTAAAGACGCCCGTCTTGATTGGATCTAGCACTGAAGCCGCTGTCTCCCCCGTTTGTTTATGGAAGTTTACATAGGCCAGAACGAGCATAAGAAAGAATACAGCTTCTGATGCCACGAACAGGAGCATTCCGACTGTAACTCTGTCTTTCATCAAAGTTGTCCTCCAGGTTTACGCCCAGAATCTTCTGGCGGGTGCGTCAGATCCCAGAGCGGACGTCGGCTGCGTACGGGCGGAAGCCGATCAAAATTTTCGGGCGGCGGCGGTGAACTGCAGGCCCATTCCAAGGTCCATGCGTCCCAGGGGTTGTCGCCGGCAATTTTGCCTTTGATAAAGCTGTAAGCCATGTTCCAGAAAAAGAGCCCTATAGAAAAGGCAAGCACAAATGCGGAAAGAGTAGAAAAGAAGTTCATGGCGGAAACCATCGGCATTCCATATGGATATGTCCAGACACGACGTGGCATCCCGAACGCACCAAGGAGATGCATGACTAAAAATGTGCCGTTGAAACCGAGGACCATGAGCCAGAAATGCCATTTGCCAATTCTTTCGGAGAGCATGCGCCCTGTAACTTTGGGGTACCAGTAATAGATCCCAGAAATCATCGCGAACAACATTCCACCTAGAAGGACATAATGTATATGGGCTACTATGAAGTAGCTGTCGGTCAGCTGCCAGTCTAATGGAATGACTGCCTGAATAACTCCGCTTAAACCACCAATAGTGAATTGAATGATAAACGCCGTTGCGAATAGCATGGCGGTGGTGAATCGGAGTGAACCGCCCCACATCGTGGCCAGCCAGGTCCAAACTTTGACGCCCGTAGGAACTGCGATCAAAAGGCTTGACAGCGCAAAGATATATAAGGTCCAAAAACCAAGCCCGGTTGTGAACATGTGGTGCATCCAAACGCCAAAGCTCAAGAAACCAATGGCCACTGTCGATGCTGCCATGAAACTGGCTCCATAAAGAGTCTTTCGCGAAAAGACAGGGATAACCTCAGTCACCACCCCAAAGCCAGGCAAGATCAAAATGTAGACTTCCGGGTGCCCAAAAAACCAGAAATAGTTTTGCCAGAGGATGGCAGAGCCGCCGTGAGCTGGCGAGAAGAAATGCGTATTCAATAAACGATCAAAGAGGATCATCACAATTGCAGCGTTCAAGGCAGGTAAGGATAAGGCAACCAGAATGCCGGTGGTTAAGATCATCCAGACAAAAAGCGGGACACGTTGTAAGGACATACCGGGCGCTCTTAGAGTCAAAACCGTGGTGATCAAATTGATGCCCGTTGCTACAGAGCCAATACCCATGACGAGCAGACTGAGCGCCCAGTAGTCAATGCCCGGATTAGACAAGAATCCCTTTTCAGTCAGAGGTGCATAGCTGAACCAGCCGGCGGCCGGAGCTCCACCCCCTACAAAACTGAAATAAAGCAACAGAGCGCCAAAGAAAAAGATCCAGAAACCCATAGCATTGAGACGAGGAAACGCCATGTCCCGGGCACCAATCATCAAAGGAGTTAAATAAACTGCAAACCCGAAAAGAAGCGGCATGCCCACCAAAAAAACCATTGTGGTGCCGTGCATAGTGAAAATCTGGTTATAGGCGTCCTGCGAAACGAAATGATTCATCGGCACCATAAGCTGAATTCTCATGATGAGAGCCAATGTCAGCCCGGCAAGAAAAAAACCTAACGCGGAGAGAATGTACATAATTCCGATCTGCTTATGGTCGATAGACGACACCCAACTCCAGAGGCCGTGGTACTCTGGAATATCGGCAAGCCAGTTAAATGTCTGATGCGGACGCGCTGCGTCTGTCATTTGAGATTCTCCAGATAAAAGGCTATGTCATGAGCTTCGCTCTTAGTCAAACGCATATTCGGCATTAGCGAGCCGGGTTTGAATTGTTGTGGGTCCATAATCCACTCCGTAAGATTTTCGAGATTGTTGGCAATTACACCTGCACCTATTGTCTTGCGGTCAGCAATGTGAGTCAGATCTGGGGCCACTTGGGCTGTGGCACAAGTACCGGCAATGCTGTGGCATTGTATGCAAGTCCTGGACATGAACAGTTCTCGACCGTGTAGCGCAGTTTTGTCCGTGGGTGGAGCCGGCACTTTGGCCTGGCTCTTTGTCCACGCTTCAAATTCTTTCGGCGATACAACGTTGGCCATTATGCGCATTAGCGAATGTTGTGAGCCGCAATACTCAGCACACTGTCCCAGGAATAGACCTTCTCGAATTGGCTTCAGGAAGAGATTATTAGGATGCCCAGGGATGGCATCCATTTTTTGTCCGAAGCCAGGCACCCAAAAGGAATGAATCACATCTGCCCCTCTGATTTCGAGCATCAAATCAGACCCCAGGGGTAAATACAGTTCATTAGCTGTGACAACACCAGATTTTGGATAACGGTATTCCCACCAGAATTGATGGCCGATTACGGTGATGTCAGGCTGGCGCTTGCCGGCTGGGGGATAGACAATACCCATTACACTGAACGTGAGCCATCCCAGATATAGAAAAATTACTAACGGAATTGCTGTCCAAATGATCTCGAGTGTCGTGCTGCCCTCAGTCTGGTCAGGTTCGCCATCTCCGGGGCGGTGGCGATATTTGATTATGCCAAAGATTAGAAGCCCTGCGACGGTGACCAAAAAACCCAGGCAGATCCATAAATTGAGATAGAGCAAATCGACGAGGGTCCGCCCCTGCTCGGTGGCGAAGTTAAATATGCTAGTGAATTGTGCCGAACTTAAGTCCATCGCCAAACGGGCTCCATCCAGTCATGTAAGTGACTGACAATTTGCGTACCATAACGATCAAGCAGCACTGCTCCCAGAATCACAGGAAGATAGAACAAGCTAAGAACTAGGACAGCATGCGCGGCTGCTCGGGAAGGATGCTGAGATAAGCGAAAGCCAGCAGCGATCAGGACAACGCAAGCTAATGTTGCCCCGATGCGATAGGCAAGCCCAGTAAAATCTACTCCGCAAAGCAACATAGAAATGGGCAAAAGAGCCAGGGCACTGAAAGCTGTGAGACGAAAAGTTTTTTCCCCTTTGCTTTCCAGCACCGGAAGCATCTGGAAGCCTGCTTTTTGATAATCCTCTTTGTAGAGCCAGGCGATGGGAAAGAAATGGGTGTGCTGCCAGACAAAGAGCATGGCAAAGAGAATCCAGCCGCCGGGATCAATTTGGCCACTTGCCGATGCCCAGCCAATCAATGGTGGAATCGCACCAGGCAATGCTCCAATGGAAGTATTTAGCCAGGTCAAACGCTTTGCTGGTGTGTAGATTGCCAAGTAAATGAAGACCAGGGCGATCCCGAGAACCCCGGCAAGTATATTGATTTTCGCGAAGAGCGACAGACAACCAGACAATACAAGGAATGCGCCAAAGACAAGAGCGCTGACAGGCGAGATTGTTCCTGCCGGAATCGGCCTTCTGCAAGTACGCGGCATGATCGCATCCGCGTCCCTTTCTATATAGCAATTCAGTGTGCAGGCGCCGCCGGTTACCAGGGCTGTGCCAATCAGTGCCCAGAAAAAACGAGTCAAATCAAAGTCGCCGCGATAAGCGAGGATGTATCCGATTGAACACGCAACCAGGACCATGACAACGATGCGCATTCTTACCAGGTTGAGGAAAGCCAACAAGACATTGACAGCCGGTTGGTGTTTGCTCATAAGTAAGGTTTCCATAGTACGCAGCGCCGAACTCTGCAGAGGCGTTTTTTCGTTAGCTGAAGATACTAGCGGCTCTTGTTGACGTATTCAAACAAAAGTGGCGATTGTTGCTGCAAAGTAACTGATCAATAGAAAGTTTGATAACAGCATCCGCTCTCAAGGATGTAAATAGGGAGCTACTGGTGCGACAAGATTGTTGTGGCCACAACATCCACGCCGGTTCATTTGAACTTTTTTCCTAAGCCGTTCGTCTTTGCCAGCAGCCAGCCAGGTTTGCCTTTCACGAATTCTCCTCGGAAGTTTGTTAGGAATCATAGTGGTTAGCCGGACCGCATAATGAAATCGTCACGGCCTCTACAACCAATTGTTCTCTTTGCTAGCACCTTTTTGTGTCTGGGGTTCGCGTCTTACGGGGCCGAGTATCAGACGGCGCCCGATCAGTCGTCAATATTGAAAGGTCAAGCCACTGCGTATGCCATCTTGTCTGAGGAAATCCAGACTAGACTGGGATTCACGTGCGCCGCTGACAAGAGCGGCGACGTT
>PSRH01000067.1 GCA_003175915.1 Candidatus Melainabacteria bacterium
CCAGAATCCCATCCTGTGAGCCGGCCAGGAGCCGGCGCCATATCTCTTCCGTGCTAATCGTCAAGGTTTGACTGTTACTCAACTTTTTCCGTGCGATTGGCCAGGGCACCTCAGTCTAAAGTTAGCATCAGAAAAATGGTAGAGAGGACAACACAACCTATTCTTTAAGATTCTGGTTGCCTTTCCTGCCCTGACCTGATTCTGTCTAGTGCCTCAAACAACTCGTTCAGTCGTTTGACATCGGCCATATACAAGTATCCTATCAAGGCTTCGAAAGCGGTAGCCTTGCGGTAAAAGGACTGGTCGGACTTACGATGATGAGCCGTCTTAAGGTTTCTCGCCCGCCTGACCAGATTCAATTCTTTCTCATTAAGCAGGTCAGTAATCTGGTCGAGCAAATCGGCTTGTGTTTTGGCATTGACGCGCTCCTTCACCTGGCGGTGCATCTGCTTGGCCGAAGCGCAACTGAATATCGCCCTTTCGCGCTCGTAGAGGCCGCTGACAGCGTCTCCCAGATTGGCTAGCATGCGCAAGGGTAGTTGATCGACGTCATCTAAGTTTGCTGATCTTCTTAACAGCATTGGCACTGAGCCGGGCTTGCGAGGGGAGTTTTGACTGTCATGGCTTTTCCTTGCGATGCCATCCGGTCAGTCCCTGGCGACAGCTGTCGATAAGCACTTGCAGGCCGAATTTGGGCAAGGTTGAGCTCATCCGTTTGAAACGCCAGGGTTCCTGTAACAGGCGATAGAGCCATTCCAGATGCAGGCGTTGGAAACCCCTGGGGGCGCGTTTGACAGTGCCCGTCCAGACATCGAAGCTGCCGCCTACCCCTATGATCACGGCTTTGTTCCAACGGGAACGCCACTGATCGGCAAAATACTCTTGTTTGGGGGCACCGAGGGCGAGAAGAACAAGCTGGGGATCGGCTTGGGCGATGTTTTCGACCACTTTAGCTTCTTCTTCTTGAGAGAAATAACCATTGTGGGAAGCGACGATTTTAAGACCTGGATGAAGTCTGGGCAGTACTTCCAAGAGTGTAGAAAGAACTTCCTGGCGGCCGCCCAGTAAGGCGACGCCTACGCCTTTCGCGGCGGCACTACTGAGAAGGGCCTGGGCTAGATCGATGCCAGGCAAACGGTCAACATGATGTCCTGTTAACCTGATCGCCCAGACCACCCCGGCTCCATCCGGGACAATCATATGGGCGTGGCGGATAATCCGGTCGAGGCGCTGATCTTGTTGAGCAGCCACCACCATTTCTGCGTTGAGGGTGACCACATGCAGTCCCTTTTCGGCTCTCCAGGCGGCTTCAACGATTTCCAGAGCGCTTGCTTCGTCGACCAAGTCTACCGGATATCCCAGGACTTTTTGGCGGGAGCGATAGGCTTGTGACAATGCTGACATTACAGATGGTGACATTAAAGCGGTGAGGAGACGTTCTTACCTTGATCCGCCCCGTTACTGTTCAAGATTTTAGAATTTTAGCGAGAATAGCGAAATTCTTGCAAGACTTTTCTTGCATAAGGGTCGTTGTTTGACTGGCCCCTTCGGCTAGCTTGCCTCTATCCGTATAGGCTGCCTCAATTGTGCTTAGCCAGGCGTTTTCCAAACCATCTTGGGCGCTTCTTTCAAAATCGAGCAAAGGCTGCTTAAACGCCTGGCATAGATAGGTGACTTTCGGATCGTAAGGCATACCGACCACCGGTTTACCAGCCTTGATAGCCATCAAAAGGGCGTGTAAGCGCATGCCTATCAATAGATCAAAGTTCTCCATTAGCTTGAGCCACTGGCTCGGTTTGACCAAATCCTCGGCCTTAAGCAGGCTGGCTTTGAGATCAAGTCTTTTGCATTGATCGACAAGTTTCTCTAAAACATCATTGTCCTCGGATTTCTGCAAGGGCAGCATCAAGAAGACTGTATTGGCTGGAAAGATTTTTTTGAAGATGCGAGCGAGAAGCCCCAGATGCTCGGAATCTAAATAAGAGTGACGTCGCAAGGAAACACCAATGAGGGGATTAGCTGTGCCGAAATCAGTAGTTCCAGAGGGCAAAATAAACGATTGAGGTAAAGGGCTGGCCTTGAGGGACCAGACTGGATCAGCGCTGAGCTCCGCACTCAGCCCCAGCGCTTCAGTGAAGGCGAGTGACGCTTGATCGCGAACGGTAATGTGATTGGCCATTTTCAAGGCACAGCCAGCAACGATTTTGCTGGTGGCCCGCTTCAGTGGACCAATTCCTTGAGCATAGATAAGCACCGGGACGCGAGCCAGACGGGCAGCCAGAATTTGCCCGGCATAATAAAAGACCGAACGGGGACTGGTGGCATCCTGGAGCAGGCCTCCTCCACCACTGATGAATAATCTGGCCTGGCCTAACAACGGGATGAACTCAGCTAAACGCCAGCGATCAACAGCTCTGACACCGTAGAGTTCGGCCGTCTGGCTAGGATTATTTGACAACACGACAATTTTCTCGGCTTGTACGAATTCTTTCAATTCGCTTATTAGTTCCTCTAAAATTGCCTCATCACCCAGGTTGTCAAAGCCGTAGTATCCCGAGACGACAACGAGGCTTCTTTGGTTGACGGCGCTTGGCTTATCCGGCAAGACTGGCACCTGAGTGGGATAGATGGTCGATTTAGTGGCGATTTGCCACAATAGTACACGGATTTCCTCAATCGAAAGAAGCGGACGAAACCAATCGTGACCACTGAAATCACGGCAATAGAAGTAACAAGCGGAGCTCGCCGCCTTGCCGCCGACCTGAAAAGCGCTTGCGAAGCCGGTAAGAAAATTGTGCCTTTTTCAGCTCTGCGCTGCCAGCGCTTGCCTTTTGCGACCAAGGAGAATGTCGTTTTCCTCAATCTGGAAGACCACAGGCAGATCCTCGAGCACTCAATAGAAGATCAAGTCATACTGGTGGAAACCGGCGTCAGCTTGGCAGCCCTCGATGAATATCTCGGCCGCACCCGACAATGGCTGCCTCTATCTTTTGGTTTGCCTTCTGATACTCTTTTGGAAGCGATTGTCACCGGTGATGGTGGCGCGCTCTCCTATGGCTTTGGCGGCCCGAGACATTTGGTTTTGGGTCTGACCTTGGCTTTGAGTAACGGCAACCTGATAAGAAGTGGCGGTCGCGTCGTTAAAAATGTTACTGGTTATGACCTGACCAGATTGATGATCGGCAGTTATGGCATTTTTGCCGTCCCGGTCGCCGCTTATCTCCGCTTATATGCCCGACCGGAACGCTTCCTTTCTTTTGCTGTCGCTGACAACGATCCGCTGCGCTTGCTTGCCTGCCAAAGGTCACTGGCCCATCTGGGGCTGCCACTCGTCTGCGCAGAGCTCATAGACCAGCGCTTGTTGGGTCAGACCAAGGACGGCTTCCTGCTTCTCGTCAGGTTTGCCGGTAATCAAGCCTTGATCGAAGCAGCCAGTCCACTTGTGCGTGATATTTGTAAGGCGCATTCGCACTCAGTGACGCCAATCGATGAGCCGGAAAAAGAGACGGAGATCTGGTCTAGCCTGACAAAGGTAGAGCGAACTGAGGCAGCCTATCCCCTCGAGCTGACCATCAACAGGCAAGGTTTTGCCAGATTGTGGCAGCAAGAAAAGGCACTTTTCGACTGGCCATTCAGTTACGGTACAGGGACTGGTTTGGCCAAATTTATCCACTCAGATTTAGGCGAGCCGGAGAAGATGGTCGATAAACTAAGTGCTTTTGCCAAGCGAAACGCTGAGGATTTGACAGTGGCTTACAGTGATTCGCAGTGCCTGAGAAGGGTGAAGCGACTGGGGCTAGATTTCAATCAGCAGGAGCAATTGTTTGAGCGACTGAAGAAACAATATGATCCGTCAAATTGTTTGAATCCCTTTGTTTGCTTGGCAAACGTTTGAACAAGAGGAAGCTATGGTCGAAAACAAAGCAATGAACGACGCTCAGTCTGGACAGGCAAAAGGATTGATTGATCAGGAGTTGCTCGACGCCTGTATTCACTGTGGCTTGTGCTTGCCGGCTTGTCCGACTTATTTGGCTACCGGGCGGGAGACGGAATCTCCCCGGGGACGAATCTACTTGATCAACCAGTGGCAGCAGTCAGGGCGGGCGCCCCAGTCACGGATGGTTGAGCACATCGACTCCTGTCTTGGCTGTCTGGGCTGCCAGACCGCCTGTCCATCAGGCGTTCAGTACGAAAAGATACTGGATCAGGCTAGACCCGGGCTTACCAAAACGAAGCCCATGTGGAAGCGCCAGATCAGTCGCTTTCTGTTTGCCAAGGTTCTACCTGACTACAATTTACTCAGGCGGCTTTCCAGGCTGCTTAGAATTTGGCAGCACCTCAAGGGAAGAGCCTTCTTAGAGGTTTTAGCCAAGATCAAGTTTCCCTTCGCAGGCAAGGTCGCCGTGCTTGAAGCTTTCCTGCCTCCTGTTCCTCAGTTTCAACCTTTGCCGAAACAGAGTTGGAATGTTGGCAAAAAAGAGGGGAAGGTGCAATTCTTTAGTGGTTGTGTCATGGATGCTTTGTACGGGCCAGCCAACCATGCGGCCGTACGCCTGATCCGTGCCCAGGGACAAGTGGTGGAAGTAGCGGAGCAGACTTGCTGCGGGGCCCTGGCTTACCATGCCGGTGAAGTGGATATCGCCAAGCAATTGGCCAAAGGCAATATTGCCGCTTTTACCGACAAAGAAGGACCAATCGTAGTAGCTTCAGCCGGTTGCGGAGCCATTCTTAAAGAGTATGACCAGCTTCTCGCCAAAGAAAGTGACTGGCAGCAAAAGGCCAAGCAGTTTGTCAGTCGCGTACAGGATATCAGTGAGTTTTTAAGCGAGCACGTATTCCCCGAGCACGTGCGCCGACGCGCTCGGGTTGCCGCGCCCAAGGTCGCTTACCACGCGGCCTGCCACCTTGCCCATGCTCAACATGTCAGGCGACCCCCTGAGAAATTGCTTAATCAATTGCTGGACGACGTAAAGGAAGCATCAGGCAAACCAAGCTTCGCCCTCGTGCCTCTCATTGATGCCGAGCACTGTTGTGGTAGCGCCGGCATATTTAACATCCTTCATCCCGAACTGAGTCTGGCCGTTCTCAAGGCGAAAATGGCTCGCATTAAGGAATCCGGTGCGGACCTTGTCGTTACCGGCAATCCAGGTTGTCTGATGCAACTGGCGGCTGGAGCCAGGCAAACCCCTGGTAAGCCGATTCAGGTAATGCATCTGGTCGAGCTTTTAGATGAAGCCTACGGTCTTGCCAAACCAGACGATTAGCCGCTTGTCATTTCCAATCAGGTAATAGAACTTTTAAAAGAGCGCAAGAGGAAAAATCCAGGCGACCGCTGTCTTATAATCTTAAGGGGCTGGTTGCCTTCTGAGCGGCTCGGGAAGTCCGTGGCCCTTTCAACTGGAGCTTTGCCGCTTGAGGAGGGGCAATTGAAATCAACAGTGCCCATGCAAACAAAAAAGCTGAATATCTT
>PSRH01000164.1 GCA_003175915.1 Candidatus Melainabacteria bacterium
AGTACTGCCAGACCAGCAAGCTTTCAACAGCCGCCTAGAGATCCAAGCTTTGCCGGCATGCTTTCGCTATTCTTACCAGGGCTAGGTCAAATCTACAACGGTCAGACGAGAAAAGGACTGCTGTTCATCGGCGTCTCGCTGATCAATTTGTTGATTTTTCTGCAACTCATATTCACGCGCGCCCTCGTCGATTCGCTAGTCAACTTCGGCTTGTCTTTCCATATGAAGCCGAATCCGGAGTTGCTCATCGCCCTGAGGCATTTCCATTTCGGCAGTCCGCCGTCGATCATCATCATTGGCTTTTTCATTTCTTTCATTGCCTATGCCATGAGAGACGCATATGATCATGCCTCTCTCTTACAGCGTCGGCAGATCTATCCCGAATATGTTCTGGAAATGCCGGAAGCCACAAGCGGTTCTTATCTGGCTCACTTCGCTCTGCTTCTCACTTGCTTCATCCTGGCCTTCTTTTTCTTGATTCCATCTAGGCCGCTGCCGCAAATCACGGATATCGAATTTATTCAGAACCAGCCCCCGGTTCAAAAGAAAATCATAGCGCCACGTCGAGCCCAACATGCTTCGGAAAATGCCGGCAAGCACGAAAAGCGGGAAGTAGCACCACCTTCACCGGCGCCAAAGGCCCCCAGCCAGCCGGCGCCGAAACCAGCGCCAAAACCGACGCCGATTGCCCATCCGCAGCCGATGCCGCATCCTACTCCGCACGTCACGCCGACGCCGAAGCCGACGCCTACTCCGACACCGCGTCCAACGCCAACGCCGACGCCTGTAGCACGCCCTGTGCCGGTGCCCAGCCCACATCCCAGCCCACACCCCAGCCCGTCGCCAACCCCACATCCTTCGCCACATCCAAGTCCCTCACCTACTCCTTCGTTTAGGCCAACGCCAAGTCCGTCTCCGCACGCAACGCCGATGCCTACTCCTTTCCACATGCCGGGTGCAATGTTCTCACCCAATCCGTCTCCGGCTCCTTCGCCAAGTCCCGGACGAGGCGGCAGTCCCAGCCCCTCTCCTGTTCCCAGGGTAGGTGCCGGTTCAGGTGCAGGTGGCTCGTCGTCACCGGCCCCGGCTCCTATTGCCATGGGTTCTGGTTCGTCGGGTGGAGGCGCTCCCTCGCCGATCCCGACACCAGGCGGTGGTTCACCTAATCGCGGCGGCGGCACTGGTCCGGCACCAGCTCCGGCTCCCAGTCGGGCTGGACGTTCGGGCGGCGGCGGGGCTGGCGGCAGCAGCGGACCAGCCATTGCGGTAGCCCCCTCAATTCCGCGGGCAGCATCCGGCGGTGGTGGCGGTGAAGGTATTCGTGGCAATCCGGACGCCAATAGCAACCCTGGTAAAGCCCCTTCCCTGGCCGCTCAACCTGATGTCGATTTCGGTCCCTACATGGCCGATCTGCAGAGACGGATCAAGCGCGCCTGGTTCCCACCCAAGGGTAATGAGTCCAAACGGGTAGTCGTCGTCTTCAAGATCCACAAAGGTGGAGAACTTTCCAACTTGCGCTTGGAAAGAACATCAGGTGTTGCTATAGCAGACCAGGCCGCTCTCAAGGCTGTTGAGAACGCGGCACCTTTCAGACCCTTGCCAGCAGGTGCCTCTGACGACGTAGATATCCAATTCACGTTTGACTACAACGTATTTCAAGGTGGCAGCGGGGTGTTCAGACGATTTTAGGCAGACTTTTTAGAAGTTCTGTTAAACTCATGTGGAGCACTTGTATTTAGAGCAGGAGTAGCAATGGAAAGCAAATTTTTCGATTACTTTTTCCAGTTTATGATTCATGACTGGTTTGCCTCCATCCCGATCTCCATCTGCTCTATCTTGACAGTGGCAGTAGTGATTGAAAGGTATATGTACTACGATAAAAATCGTCGTGATGTCACTTCCTTTATCCACCAACTTCAGCGCGAGCTGGAAAGCCAGAATCTGCAAAAGGCGCAAGCCACTTGCAGCCGACTGGGAGGAGTCGTAGGTGAAGTGGCCGAAGAAGGCGTTCGTCTGATGGCTGACCAGAAGGAAGACTTCTCCAAAGCGTTCGACATCACCGTCGGTCTTGTTACCAGAAAGCTGGAAAAGAATCTCGCCATCCTCGGCACGATTGGAGCGACCTGTCCGTTCCTTGGTTTATTCGGAACCGTGGTCGGCGTCGTCTTTACTCTGGACCAACTGGGTGCCAGCGGCGGCGGTACGCCTACAGTGGTGCTCGGTGTCGCCAAAGCGCTGATCGCGACCGGTTACGGACTGATCGTCGCCATCCTCGCGGTTATCTTTAACAACACCTACACGAACATAGTGAAGCGTTTCAACGATGACTTCCTATTGCTCAAACTTCTCTTCCTGAGCTTTGTGGGTAGCGCAGAGACAGCCACGCACGCTCGCTAGTCCTGGCTGAAAAGCCAAGGAGTCAATCAAAATGTCTATCGGCGCCAATGTCGGCGAGTTCAACGATATCAACGTAACGCCTCTGACGGACGTTTTCCTTGTGTTGCTCGTGATCATGATTTTGATCGCACCGCTGATCGACAAGTCGGAACTGAAAATCAAACCACCGGAAACACAGCACGCCAAAAAACCAGACGAAAGCAAGGGGATATTCATCGATATTGATAAAGAAGGACAGATCGCCGTCAATGGTCGAGCCATAGGTGCCAGCGATGCGGCAAGCATTCAAGCAAAAATCGAAGAGTTTCTGCGACGCTCCGGTAAACGAGACATAACTTGCACAGTCAATGCCGATGCCGACTGCAGAGAGAAAGAAGTTGTCACTGTCATGAGCGCTGCTGCCGCAGCCGGTATCAAGCGCATGCGCGTTGCCACAATTCAGTCAGGCAATTACTAGTAACTAAAAGTGGCGAAGCCTCTCATTTTTGGTTTGATTGGGCACCCGGTGTCTCAATCGCTCTCCCCACGTCTGCATCAAGCTGCTTTCGCCTACACAGGATTGAGTGGAGAATACAAACTTTTCGACATTCCCCCAAGTGAACTTGCCAAACGGATTGCCGACTTGATCGGCACCGGCGTGATTGGCTTCAACATTACCATTCCGCATAAACAAGCCCTCTACAATATGGTCAATTCGCGCAGCCAGGAAGCTGACCGTGTCGGCGCCATCAATGCCGTCAAAGTGCTGAATGATGGATACCTCGAGGGACATAACACCGATTACGACGGTTTGAAATTAGCGCTTGCCCAGGACCACCCCCTTGATTTTGCGGGGAAATGCGCCTTACTGCTTGGCGCCGGCGGAGCAGCTCTGGCTGCGGCGGCAGCCGTTTACAATCTCGGTTTCGCCAAGTTGCGCGTCCTTGCTCGTGATCCGGAAAGGCAGAGAGCTTTTATCGATTTTGTCAGAGAGCGTCAAAACAATTTGGCAAAGGCTAAACACCTCACTGTCATTGAGCCAGACCAACAAAAGTACTGGAACGAGCCAGCCCTCGTGATCAACGCTACGTCCATAGGCCTTACCGAGGAGCCGCAGCCGGAGTGGATGACCGAGCTTACAGGCCAGTTGCCGCCTGAGTGCTTTTGTTTTGACATGGTTTACCGAAAGAACGGCACGCTTCCCACCTTTGCCAGATTGGCACAAGAGCATGGTCTTGAGAGCCAGGCCGGACTGGACATGCTCATCCATCAGGCAAGGCTTTCCTTTCAATACTGGACAGGAGTGCCTGTTCCCTTCGAAGTAATGAAGAAAGCAGTTTTATAAGATCTGGGCCTGTTCTTCAAAAAAGATTGGCACAAGTTGCATGGCGAGACCCAACTCACCTTCGATGGCCAGTACACCGGAGAGCGCTGCCGTCATTGCAGAGAGTCGGCCTGACATAATCAGCTCCAGGTCCGCCGCATCGACAGAGATGGAGCAATCGGCGACGGGCTGTGCATCACCGGCGGTGCTACCACTGACTTTGTGCGGTATAAACTCGCAAGTGCCCTCAGCAATCTTGGTCAGCCATGCTCCACCACCTTCACCTCTTACGGTAATCAAATAAGTGGCCGACAGATTGCGGGCCGCATCCGGCTTAAATCTTTTGCGCAGCTCATCAATGGTCTGGTCAGCGAGCACAATCCGCTCCCTCATATTAGCGAGAATAGCTTGAAGCAAAGGCTAGAGCAGATTATAACGCACTGGCAGTGAAGCTTCGCTTTTGGCGATCAGGAAAATTACTTGATCTGACCTATTCAAACCTGATCTGGACTGGCTTAGACTGACAACAATTGACATGGATTTAATCAGAAATGACACGTGAAGAGCCTCCCCACAGGCAGAAAAAATCAAAGTTCACCAACATCGGTAACGTCTTGAACACGGTCGTCTCGAAGTTGGGTCTTGACAGGCGCTTACGCGAACAGGCGTTAATGAATCTCTGGCCGATTGTTGCGGGGGATACATTTGCCCTTAATACTCGGGCGTTATTCATTGATTATGAGAATAATCTCGTTGTCTCTGTGCGGGATGCCTCCACAGCACAGGAATTGAGCTTCCTTAAGCGGCAAATCACCGAGAAATTGAAAGCAGCCGGCCGTGGCGCTGGTATCACAATCGCAGGTATCCGCTTTGATCTGAAACATTTCCATCAGGCCGGGCCAAGGGCAGAATCCGCCAGTCATGCGGGCGCGCGTCGAGATCTCCCTGAAGGCGAGGCGTTCTTCTTAAGCTTTTCGTCAAATTCTCCTGATCCTAAAAGCTTGGAGGAAATAGTGTTGACGGCCAATGAAATCAACGAAATAGGCCAGCTCAAATCAGAAATCGAGCGCAACAGCAGGCTTTTCCTGGAGCACGCCACAGAGGAAGAGATTGGCACGCTCTCTTTGCGAATCGCTAAAATCGCCGAGCGTGAACTGAGGCTGAAGAAGTGGCAGGAGCTGAACGGATTTCCCGCATGCCAGGACTGCGGCGCACCATCCAATCGCTTGCATACACAGGCGAGGATTTGTGCATATTGTTACTTGAAGAAAAATGCCGACTAACCTTAACTAATCGCTACATTGAAGCTTTTCAAGGTGTTCGGTTAAACCCTGTGTTATCATTTTTGGCGGATGTGCAAAAGTCTCGCATTCCTGAGCTTTGCTCTCATAGTCGATATAAATCGCGGTCTTTACGTAAGTGATTCGTCTTCAGAACGTTTCAAAAAATTATGGTGGCCGTCCGGCTCTCACCAACATAAGCCTGCATATAGCTTTGGGCGAGTTTGCTTTTTTGGTCGGACCTTCAGGAGCTGGAAAGTCAACGCTTATGAGGCTTCTCTACCGGGAGGAAATGCCTACTTCCGGTAATGTCTTTATCGGCGGTGTCAATCTCAATCGCCTGCACAAGAAGCAAATTCCTCTTTTGAGAAGGCGCCTGGGCATTGTTTTTCAAGACTACAAATTGTTGCCCAGACAAACGGTGTTTGCCAATGTTGCTTATGTTCTGAGGGCGCTTGGCGTTAATGAAAAGGACGTGGACAAGCGCGTCAACAGCGCACTTTGCGTTGTAAATCTCGATGATAAAGGTGAAGCTTATCCTGATGAACTATCCGGTGGCGAACAACAACGCGTCGGTATCGCTAGAGCAATCGTCAACGGCCCTCCTGTTTTGCTTGCCGACGAGCCAACCGGAAATTTGGACCCGGCTACTTCGCTCGAAATCGTTCAGTTGCTCGAGCGCATCAGTGAACGCGGTACCACTGTGCTCATCTCGACTCACGACCAACCAATCGTCAACGCTATGCGCAAACGCGTCATCTCGCTTAGAAACGGCGAAATCATAGCTGATGTGGACAGCGGCGTCTACGAAGTAGGTTCAACCGGGTAACAAACATGAGACAGATGCGCATCTTACTTAGAGTACTGGTCGAGACCTTAATTGGTCTCAAGCAGGGCGGCTGGTCCAATTGGCTCGTCGTTAGTATTCTCGCTATTGCCCTCACCATATTTGGTGGCGTCCTGCAATTGACGATTACGCTAAAAAGCGTCGTCGCCGCCTGGGGTTCACAACTGGAAATTTCTGCCTATCTAAAAGACAGCTATGATCCCAAGGTAGTCGCTCACGACGTCAGTCTCCTTCCCGAAGTGCAATTTGTGGAAATCGTTCCTAAGGAAACCGCCTGGAAAGAGTTGCAATCTGCCTTCAAAGTAGCATCGCTAGCCAATCCGCTTCCTAATACCCTGCACATCAAAGTCAGTTCGACTGAAGCGGTGCAGCAAGTGGCCATGCAAGTCAAAAATCTGCCAAGCGTTGAGAATGTACGTTACCCCTTGAAAGTAGCCCAACGTATAAACGAATTCAGACATTTCCTGGAATTAGCCGGCTTCGCCGTGACCGCTGCGCTTACCGCCGCAACCCTAACAGTGATTGGCAACACAATTCACCTGGTCATTCAATCCCGCCATCGGGAAATTGAAATATTAAGCTTGATGGGTGTCAGTCCATCCTATATTCGCTCGCCTCTGATTCTGCAAGGCGCCACATATGGTGCCATTTCCGGACTGCTTTCAATGGCGGTCCTCTGGGGTCTTCACGCTTACCTCGACCCGTACTTAAGCGAGCAATTGATTGGCTTTGCCCCGATGCTTACCCACAGCCTTGAACACAGTCTTGCCCAAACGTTCGTCGCCCTGCTGATCTTGGGCGTCGCCGTCGGAGCTAGCGGCGCCTTCTGGACCTCCGGCCGCTATATCAAAATCTAATACTGCTGATATCCAAATCACCAGTTCTTTACAAGTTTGCGCGACTATTTGCTTAAGCAGACAGATGTTCTTGGCATCAATCGATATTGTGCTCTGAGCGGGGTTGCGCGCATATGACGATACTTGTGGCGGTAAAGAGAGATGGGCGAGTTTTTCTAGGTGCCGATCGGCTAACGGCATTCGGAAATGAGTATCGGACAGATCTTGTAAACGGGTCGAAAATCATCAGGCTGAAGCACGCTTACCTGGCTACTAGTGGTTATGGGCTTATGTCCGATGTGATTGAACATTTGCAGAGTGCAAACCACAAAATGATGGACAACACTTTTAAAGATAGGATCCAGGTATTTTCATTTTTCCTGGAGCTATACAACGAGCTCAAAAAATCTTACACGTTGGTCGAACCAGGTAAGGAGACTTACGCCTCCATCTACAACTCCTTCTTAGCTGTAACCCCAAAAGATATCTACGGAATCAGTACCAATCTCAGTGTATGCGAGTATGAGCACTTCGTTGCTAAGGGTTGCGGCTCTGAGTATGCTGAAGGTTGTTTATATGGAATGTACAACTTGATCGATGATGGCTTCGAGTTGACACGGTTAGCGCTTGAAGCAGCTTGCCATTATTCGGTGTACTGCAAGGAACCGCTCGATATTATAAATGTCACAGCATCAGATCTTGGACACACCAAAGTTAAGCATGAGAAACTCGTGACCATAAAGACACCCAGAGGGGTAGACAATCTGATCGCCGTTACCAAGAGTGCTTTGCAGTCGTCGGCCAAAGTGCAACGGAAAAAGGTGAAATCAAACGGCAAAGCGTACTGAACCTGGAAGCTCACGATTCGTAGCGACAGACATCGCATTTAGTTCGCGTTCGCGTCGTGGAACATCTAAGATCTTTAAGGCAACATTCGTAAGTTAGCCGATAATGAATGCACATTCCTGGCAAAGGAGTAAGAGCATGACTTCAGTTTCTCGTGTTCAAATAGTGCCTCCATTCACTCGTGAAACTGCTATTCAAAAAGTGCGGCTAGCCGAAGATTCTTGGAATTCGCGAAATCCCCAAAAAGTTTCCCTGGGTTACAGCCAAGATAGCCGCTGGAGAAATCGCTCGGAATTCGTTACAGGCAGGCAGGAAATCATTCAATTCCTCACCCGCAAATGGGCCAAGGAACTTGATTATCGCCTCATTAAAGAGCTCTGGTCTTTTGATGGCGCCAGAATTGCCGTTCGCTTCGCTTATGAATGGCACGACGACTCAGGGCAATGGTACCGCTCATATGGAAACGAGAACTGGGAGTTTGATCATGCTGGACTGATGACGCATCGCCACGCCAGCATCAATGACCTGCCAATCAAGGAAGCCGATCGCCTCTACCACTGGCCAATCGGGCCACGCCCGGAGAATCATCCGGGGTTGAGCGAGTTGGGTCTTTGATTTGCGCTTGATTCATACGTCAAGTAGAATATTGCGGGCTGTTTGCTAGATTGGATCCGCAAGCTTTGAGAGAGAGTGATGTTAGGCATCTGCTCTATTGCACGGAAATAAAAGAGCGCCTCAAGCTAAGCGCTAAAGCCCGGGTCGTCGACGAATTTCAAATTTTGCGGGGTGAGGGGCGCATCGATGTTGCCTTGATCGATGACGCGCTGCACGGTTACGAAATAAAATCGGCATCGGACAGCTTAGGAAGGCTGCCCTCGCAACAAGCTATGTACGGCAAGATCTTTGAGCGCATTACGCTGGTTGCCGACGAACGTCATGTCAAAGAAGCCGTGGCTATGGTACCGAAGCACTGGGGCCTGATTGTTGTCGGCATCAAAAATGGCAAGCCGTACGCCGACACCCTCTGGCCAGCCATGCGCAACAAAGATCTCGATAAACTAGCTCTGGCACAGCTCTTGTGGCGCGACGAGGTCTTAGAGCTCATGGAATATTTCGACCTCTCATCCGGCCTCAAAAAGGCTAACCGCAAAACACTCTGGCGGCACATAGCCCATTGCCTCAGTCTCGAGGAAATAAAGGCGTTCGTCTGTTTCAAGCTCCGCACAAGAAAAGATTGGCGAATCAAACGTGCACGCCCGAAGAAATCAAAACGCCAAGATAAAAGATCAACCTCACAACGTACATCGTGAGGCTGATCCAATTCACTGAAGTTTGTTCAGAACTTAGATGCCTAGATTGCCTTCTTGGCTGTTTCAAGCACCGAGACTTTCGTCATCTTGTCGCCCTTGCGGAGCTCTTTGACGACGTTCAGTCCGTCGACTACTTTACCGAATACGGCGTACTGTCCATCTAAGAAGGAAGCAGGACCAAGCGTAAAATAGAACTGCGAGCTTGCCGAATTAGGATCATTGCTGCGGGCCATGGCAAGAATGCCGGCTTCATTGTGCTTGTGATTCGGAGCAATTTCCAGCGGGATAGTTCTTTCTCTTCCGGTAGACGGATCAACATAGCCACCCATACCTGTCCCTTTCGGATCGCCACCTTGGATGCAGAAACCAGGCTCATAACGGTGGAATGTCACGCCGTTATAAAAGCCCTTTTGAACCAAATCAAGAAAATTGTTGCTAGTTATTGGAGCATCGGTTTTGAAGATTTCAACTTTGATAGTGCCCTTTGTGGTTTCCATCACTACAATTGGATCATTCATTTGCTTATTTCCCTTTTGCTTCAGTTCTAACGGGGCTGCGTTGGCAGGTTGCGTACCA
>PSRH01000220.1 GCA_003175915.1 Candidatus Melainabacteria bacterium
TTCTAGATGGTAGCGATTCTTTAATTGGTCGGTGAGAATTTTAGGTAAAAACAGGTTCTTTAACCTTGAAGTATTTGAGAGCCGAGACCTTGGAGGCAAGAGCAGGGTTCCCTCTATAAATGAGTCCCGGCATAGTGTCGTGCGTAATGACAGCGCCTGCTCCGATAAAGTTGTCGGGGGCGATTTTTATATTGTCTGCGACAGTTGAGTTCACCCCTATGAAGGACCGAGCTCCAATATTACAGTAGCCCGAAACGGTAGCGTGGGAGGAAAAGAAACAATCGTCTTGGATGACGGTGCGGTGTCCTATGTGGTTGCCGCTCCAGAGGATAACGTTGTTGCCGACGGACACAAACGGCTGAAGTACATTGTTTTCAAATACAAAGCAATTATCGCCAAAGTCAACGTTATGCCAAACAAAGGCATGGCTGCTTATGTAATTGGCGCAAGAGAATCCCTTAGCCTTAGCCGCCCTGTAGAGCCTCATTCTCACTCTGTTGAGCTGCGTCTGGGTGACAGCTACGAAGACATGGAAAACTTGCGGCGAGTAGGATCGCTCTAAATCTTCGAAGGGAACAACCGGGAGTGCGTTAAGCGAAGATTTCGTGAAAAAGGGACGTTCGACGCTGAACGCATGGACTTCGTAGTCCGAATCGTAGGTGAAATACTCATAGGCTATTTGGGCAAATTCTCCGGCCCCTACAATTACAAGTCTCTTTAATTTGACTGGTGGCTTTGGCTTCATGCAACGCTTGCCCCCTTTTTAAAATAGCGTTTGAGATTCAGGCATGGGCGCTCAAGGCAATGATATGAGAGAACAGCCAGAGCCAAGGTAATCACGAAGCTCAGGCAAAAGAAGCGAAATACCGAGAGGTGGCCGCCTGTGTAATTGACAATCGTTTGCTGCACTGGGAAAGCGTAAACGTAGAGTCCGTATGAAAAATCTCCGAAGCGACCGAACCTGTTGAGATAAGGAACCACGGCAAATGCGGAGTACAACACCAAGTATGGCAGGGTTAAAAACATAACCAACTTGAACATCGGGGTGGCAAACGATCCGACGAAAAGCAGAAGGCAGATCGAAGCGAGCTTCCAATTGAACTTACAGACGTCTCTGAAAAGATAGAGTACCGCTCCGCCCAGGTACAGCGTGCTGAAGCGAGTCTCACCCAACCAGAGAGGAAACCACTGGAATGTTATCTCTGCTGCATGCGACTCATTGAGAAGCCGCATTTGAAGAACGAGCACCAGCGCGAATGCGGCAAGCACCGCGTAGCGAAATCGGTATATTCCCAGAAGTCCGAGGCACAAAGTAACAGCGTACATACTTACTTCAATGGGGAGAGTCCAGAGCGAACCATTAACGACTTCCTTGAACGGATTGCTGATGAATACGCCGGGTAACTGCCACTGCAGGTTGATTAATCCCAGGTTCTTGAAATAGCTCCATGTCCATGGACTCTTGAAATAATCAGACAAAGCCCATTTTGTATTTAGTGGGCCGATTAGAAAAACGGCAAAGCAGCAAGCGGCGATCAGGGCAGGCCACATGCGAAGAAATCTGGAAGAAAGAAAGGGCACTACGGCCCGGCATCTTTCATAGCTGGCAGTGATCAGAAAACCACTAATTACAAAAAACACACCGACAGCAAAATCTCCAAATGAGAAGGCACCGGTGATCGTAAAAAGCGGTTCCGGTTTGACCAAAAGCGCATAAGAGTGGTGCAGTATCACCAAGGTTGCGGCAGCGAAGCGCAGGAAATCGAAGTTGTTGAATTCATTCCCTTTGTCCGATAGTTCTTGAGCTGCGCGTTTGTGAACGAGATCTTGCGGAGCGACACTACTAGGCGCGCCAGCCAAGGTGCTTGCACTGGTATCGGTTTTATTAGGCATTTGCCGCACTCGATGTGCACCGGCCACATTAATTGGAGTTGACTTACGATACCACTAGAGATTGCAGCTAAGCTAGGTACCTGGTCTAAGTAGTCGTCAGTGGATCAAAATCGCCGACTTAAGTTTGGTTAATTCAGACGAGCAGGCGTGAATTCTTCTGCTTTTTTCCCTCATCTCGCTTTTTTACGGCCGCGATAGTATCTTTAATGGTTTCAAACCGGCACTCAGGCAACCGTTTCGCTGCCGCGGATAAGCAATTATTCTGAAAGACTGATATGCCTTTGCTGCAAAATTCAACTTCTACGAAAGAAATTCAGCCGTTCGCAACGGACAATGCAACGCCTCTAAGTGCTATCAGATGGTGGGAGGCCTGGTACTGGGGCGTATTAGTTGGGGCAATAATAGTTGATCTTCTTTACATAAGAGCGTTTGCGGTTGATGCGATTTGCATGGATGAATGGGCATTCATTCCGTATCTCCAACAATTCAACGAAGGTCGCTTGGACTACGGACATTTTTTGACATGGCAGCACAACGAGCATAAACCGTTTTTTCCACTGATCATGCTATTTTGCGTCGCTAGAGTAACGCATTACGACGTGAGAGCCCTGCAGTATGCGGGACTGGTGATCATCGCTTTGACTGGAGTAGGGGTGTTGTTGCTTGCCAGAAGGCGGCTGCTCTCGCTTCCCCTTGGTGTCATCTATATGTCCGTAGTGGCAGCTTTCATGCTGGATTTAAGACAGTGGGAGAACCTGATCAACGGTTTCTCAGGAAGTACAGTTGCGGTCTCGATGTTTTTTGTCTTCAGCCTATATTTTTTGGACGCTGTTCGAAAATTTGATTGGCGCATCATTGTGGCCATACTTGCCGCGTTTTGCGGGACGTTCTCTTGCGCGAACGGATTGTTGGTCTGGCCGCTGGGAATATTTCTGTTGCTCTGTTCGCGGGCACTCAGTGGTATCGAAGTTCGCCGCGCCATGTTGGCACCTTTGGCGGTATGGCTGGCGGCAAGCGGTGCTGTTGTGTCCTTCTATTTTGCGACGTATGAGGGTGTGCGCAGGGATTTGACTGGAAATATTGCCACGTTATGTTCGCGAGGTCGGCTCCTGGAAACGATGCAGACTTTCTTCACCGCTCTGGCCAATCCGCTTTCCTTCGAACCTTATGGTGCTGTAGCGACAGGAGTCGCGATGTTTCTACTTCTTGTTCTCGTTTTTCAAGCGGTTATTCGCCGCCAATGGAAGATGACCCGCGATTCGATCGCACCGCTTACCCTTTTGCTGTTTGGTTTGCTCTCTACTGCCATGATATTCCTGGGCCGTTCTATGGACGGGCCCGCCGCTCTTCTCACATCACGGTACGCGGCGATCACCTGTTTTAGCGTCGTTGGCTTGTTCACATTCGTGGCCTCACTGGAGGGCATTGATGCTGGGAAGAAGATGGCGGTACTGGCCTGTTTGACTTATGCAATGTTCGTAGCGACTTTATCCACTGATCTCTACGGACTGGCCGTAGGCCCGAACGTACGCAAGACACGACTTGAAGCTGCTGAGATCGTCAGAAATTATAGAATTGAATCCGATCGGCGGCTAAGCACGATAATGCCCTTTCCAACAGCGCTCCGGATGTATGCACCATACTTGGAGCAGCAGCGCTACAGCGTCTTCGGCCATCGCTAGCATACCGCTAACTGATTGAAGTGAGAGTTTCGGCGGGCGTCAAAGGTCTAGTGCTTGCCGGCTGCAAGTTGTCATTAAAGGGAAGCTTGTAATAATCCGACAGGGAATGAGGATAGAGCGCCGCCCACGAACGCGGTGGTACCAGCTCCAAGGGAGTTGGCTTGATGGCTAGAAGGCGATCGTTCAACAGATTCGCCCTTTCCATCAATTCTAGTTCGAGGAGCTCTCCCCAGTCCAAAGTTCTAAGGCGATCTGAAATTGCTCCGAATTCGAAGGCGACCGGGTAGAGGTTAGCTTTCATAGCAATGGAAAGCGTGTATGAAAAAGTTTCTGGCCAGACAGCCGGGAAAAACGAAATATGGCAGGGATGTTCCTCCAGCAACTCATATATGGCCGCATCGTCATACGGTCCCGTTATCGTTACGTTAGGTAGTTGCCTAAGTTCAACTTCGTTGTTGGCATATCCGAACAGTACGAAGTTTAGAGGCAGCTTCCTCCTCAATGCGTCCGTTGCGCAATCTAACAGGATTTTCGATCCCTTATGCGGCCCGATTGCTCCCAGAACGGCCACTCTGAGAGCAGAATGCTCAGAGCGTTTGACTTGAGGTAGAGGATTACGGCTCAAATCCGCAGATTCCTCCGGGTGGGTTCTTATGGAAAAGCTTACTTTGGGGAAGTATTTGGCAAGGCGAGTAGAAACGTCGGCATTTGGCACGAAGACAGAGCGTGCGTTGGCCAGCATGTCTTCATATTGCCTGCGCCAATCCTTAACACTGACGTTGCCGAAGGGCGAGCTGTTCTTTGCTACACATGACTCGCAGATATTGACTGGCGGCTCGCCGCAATAATGACCGGAGTCATCAATCAAATTGATTTGCGGACAAATCGAAGTGTAGTCATGCACCGTGAAATCGTAGCTAACACCGAGTTCGTGAGCAATTTTGCGCATCTGCCATGGTGCCGTTTCGCCAAAACCGGCCAGGTGATGTATGTGAATGTGGCAAATATTCAGTTGCTTGAGCAGTGCGATTGCCTCAAGAGTCTGTGTGGAGAAGTTTGTGATACTGAGATTGGGAGTCTCTGGCACTGCTGGATGGGAGATCTGCACTAAATCTGGTATGCGCTTGTCGGAGCGCATAATCAAAGTCTGGAAGCCCTCCTTCTGCCACCGCTCAATCAAGTCTTGCATATGGCGCTCCGTTCCACCACCGCGAGCATGGTTAACAAAAAGAACGGCGGGACGATCGTTCTGGCGTTTCAGGCGAGCGATATCGATCCTCTGACGAAAAGCCTTTATCGGGTCGTCCTTGCAGAAAGTCTTAATGTTATGGAAGAACTGCGGGTAGCGCTCTTTTAAGATAGCGGCAGAACGTTTAAGCAGGTCAGATTTCTCGGCGAGAAATGATACGGCACCGAGATGACGAACGAATACGTTGGCCGCCAGCTTGTTCTTCCAACCTTTGCTGGCGGCGCGCTGGGAAAAATCATTTTCCTCTCCATTGCCGCGTCCAAAAGCCTTTTCATCGAATAATCCGACGTCCACGAGGCAGTCTCGTCGAATATACATGCAGAATCCGACTGCTGTTGGGATTTCGACAAGTGCTCCGGTGTTCACTTGCGAGAAAAGTCTGTCTAGTTCCGGGTAATCCAACTCAAGTTTGAGATTGTTCTCCGCGTTGAAGCGGGGATAGGTACATATGGTCGGATCGCTGTTAGTGAAGGGAGTAAGCGTGCCAATCTTTTCCTCGCTGCGGCTGGCTGAATGCAAGCGATCGAGCCAGTCTCCATAAACGAAGGCGTCGGAATTGAGTAATACGACGTCCCGATTTGGATGCAGCGACATTCCTCTATTAACCGTGCCAACGAAACCGAAATTTTCGGGGTTATTGATCAAAGTGAACAAGCCGGTCGCAGCTAGCTCCGCCAGTTTTGAGACAAGGTCCGGCTCAGGGGAGCAATCGTTTATGACGATAAGCTGATGCGGAACCCTGACAGGAGCAACTAGAGCGTTATAGAGACAAGCTAACGTAGTGTCATGGCCCCGATAAACCGGGACGATTACGTCGATCATGGCATTCTTGTTAGCGGCGGCAGAAGTGCCGATATTCTTCAGCAGGGCGGCCCATTGCTCGGCCGTCGGAGCAGAAGGAGGTATCGCCTTTTGAAGCGACTGCTTCATGCTCGCATAGGGCGGCTGGGTACCTCGCTGAGGTGGTACGGCCACTCTTCCTTGAGCAGCACCGATACGAATATAGTGCAACAACGGATTTAAACCGGATCGCACAACGTCCGGATATGACTCGGCGTAGAAATCCGGATCGAAGTTCGGATTCGGTTTACGTCCTTCTTGAATGCCAACGGCGATAAAATGAGCTAATGAATTGACACCCAACCGCATTACATCGGGGTTCTGTTCTTGATAGTACTTCGAGTCGAACCATGGGCTGGCATTGCGCCCCTCGCGATCACCTCTGAGTATGTAATGACTGAAGGGATTCAGCTTGCCGTGAAATACATCAGCATATTCGCGCAAGTAATAGACTGCGTCGAAATATGGGTTAGGATTGCGGCACTCCTTAATGCCAAGTTCTAAGAAATGAATGAAGGGATTTTGCTTGGATGTAGCTACTTCCGGATTCTCAGCCAGATAGAACTGAATGTCAAAAAGCGGATGGGGACTGAGTCCATGCTTTGCGCCATACTGCATGAAGTGAGCGATCGGATTGAGGGCGCCTGAGTCGATATCTTTAATTTGGCTTAGATAGTAGCGAACATCAAAGAGCAGGTGCGGCTGGCGATTTTGAATGGCGCCGAGTTCCAGAAAGTGAACCAGAGGATTGATCGATTGGGCCGCTACGTCAGGATTGCTGCTCAAGTAATAATCACTGTCGAACAGCTGGTGCGG
>PSRH01000272.1 GCA_003175915.1 Candidatus Melainabacteria bacterium
ACGACTACTCGCGGGGTAAGAAAAGTCGGTATCCTCAATCATCCTGACAGCAACAAAATTGATGTAGCCAATCTGGCAGCTTGTTTCGCCCGCGAAAGCGTGGACGTTATCGGCATTGTTTCTCGTGACGAAGCACATCAAGAAATACTGCGCAAGCAAATCTCCCAGTATGATGGTAGCTTCGACTTTAGCAAGGTGCTCCTGGTTACACACCATAATTTATACAAACTCGGTATAACCAAGGCTTGCTGGACCAGTGCCCGGAACGAGATCATAGATTTGATCG
This sequence comes from Candidatus Melainabacteria bacterium, assembly GCA_003175915.1. GTDB lineage: Bacteria > Cyanobacteriota > Vampirovibrionia > Obscuribacterales > Obscuribacteraceae > PSRH01. The sequence continues at coordinate 287 of PSRH01000272.1, forward strand.
ACGGCTCGCTCGCCGGCTCCAATCAAGCAATATCGTGGAATCAAGACATTCCACAAATTCGGGCCGCTTCTGCCTGAGCGATTACGCCGGCTGTTATTTTATATTTTGCTCAGTAATCCAACAGCTTTGTCCGCATCGGCTTCGCTGTCAAATCCCAAAACGGCATGGAACTTGTTCTCAACGGCCTGACACATCGCGAAATGCAAGTTGATGCCGGCAGCGCCGATAGCGTTCGCCATATCGTAGGCGATCCCGGCTCGATCGGAGCCGACTGCCACGACACAATGTACTTCCTTAGCCTGGTGCAAGCCAGCTTCTTTAGCTGCCTGCTCCGCTTTGGCATCGGATATGGGAAGGACTTCAACTGCGCCGGCCCCGCTTGTTCCCTGGGGAGTGGTATAGCCCATCACGACCTGAAGATTGACTCCGGCTTTGGAGAATGGTTTCAAGCTCTCCGCAAAAGTACCAGGACGATTTACTATTTCTCGGCGCCAAAGGGCAGCTTTCTTGACTGATAAAGCCATGACAACCTCCGATCAACTTTCTGAGGATAAATGCTACCACGAACACAGCCGCCTCTCGGGCGAGCGGCCTCAACTTTTGAAATATCAAGATTTGATATTGCAGACGGTATCAAGGTTCAGAGCATTCGTGCCAGTGCTGCAATCTTAGTATATGATTCGAAATGAAAAGCAGGTTCGCATAAGTCCAATGGCCAAAGCCTTAAAGAACGCAGAAAATTGGAAAAGTCTTGCCATCCCAAACAAGCAAGGTTACTTCGAACTACGTACAGAAGACACAGGCGAGATACCGGTCAGGCTCTTCCTCACTGCCTCGCTTCTCGACGAGGTGGAAGATCTGCTTTACAGGCAAATTGTCAACGCCGCCCGGTTTCCAGGAACTAAAGCTGTGATCATTACTCCGGATGTTCACTACGGCTACGGCGTCCCGGTCGGTTGCGTTCTCGTTACCGCGGCAGATTCCGGAGCGGTAGCGATGGGGCCAGTTGGCTATGACATCGGCTGCGGAATGATGAGTGCTCGCTCAACCGTTCCGGCGGAAGAAGCCACTCCGGATAAAAAGATAAGATTCAATCGCGAAGTCATGGATCGTGTAACCATGGGAGCAGGTGGAAAGGGGACAAAGTTAGGGAACGTATCGGAGTCAGAGTTTAACAACCTCATTCGCGGAGGGGCTGAATATTATGTCACCAAATATGGAGCTTCTTTCGACCGCGGCAGAGCAGAACGACACCGCATCCCAGTAGATGACAATTGGCAAGTACCCTGGGGTGGCAAAGGCAGGCCCGAGCGCGGAATGGGCCAGATAGGTACCCTCGGCGGGGGCAATCATTTCATTGAGTTGCAGAAGAGCGATGATGGTAACCTGTATCTGCAAGTCCATACTGGTAGCCGTGGTTTCGGCCACGGTCTAGCCACCAACTATTTTGAAATGGCCCGGGAAGAACGTCCGGATGTCATCACGGACATAGACCTTGGCTATTTTTTGCCTGCCTCCCGAAATTACAAAAACTATCTCAACGCCGTCGCCGCGGGCGGCAATTATGCCATCATCAATCGATTGGTGATATTCGAACAAGTAGCAAAAGCCTTTCGCAAGGTGTTCCGGGCAGATCTTGAGCTAATATACGAGATCAGCCACAACTTAGTGCAACGAGAAATGCATCCTGAATTTGGTGACGTTTGGGTGCATCGAAAGGGAGCAACGCGGGCCTTTCCAGCTGGACATCAGGCATTATCCGGAACAATCTGGGAAGGAAGCGGACATCCAGTACTCATACCCGGTAGCAATAAAAGCTTCAGTTTCATTTTACGTCCGTTGCCGGAGGCGGTTAAGAGCTGTTATTCCGTTAACCATGGTGCCGGTCGCAGGCTATCGCGGGCCGAGGCGGTACGCACTCTTTCTCAATCCAAAATCAACGAGGAATATCGCCAAGCTAATATTCTCGTAAATTTGGACGGAAATGTACCAATAGATGAATCAGCACCTGCTTACAAGTCTTCGGAAGAAGTGGTAAATGCCATCGTTACAGCCGGACTGGCTCGCGTCGAGCACAAGCTCTGGCCACTCTCTTCTATGAAAGGTACAGATGAAAGCAAAGCAGCGCGACGGCAACGATGTAATCGGTGAATTCTTTCTGGTCTCAAGCGAATTCGGGCGATGTCTGGCATCGCCCTACATCTATGTTTGCACGAGCACGTCTTTAGTGTTGAGCTTGAAGTTGGGAAACACAGATTGCAAAGCTTTGTCGGAAACTGCCATCTGGTTTGCGAGCAGACAAGACAAGACATTTCTAAAATCAGTTGTTGTGGGCAAATCTCTCCCCTCGTGCAAATCTTTCTCGGCAAGGCCGGACCAGCGACCATATACTTTGCCGCCGCTGAGACCACCACCAAGCAACCACATGACGTTGCCGTGGCCGTGATCGGTACCGCCGTTGCCATTTTCGTGAGCGGTGCGCCCGAATTCAGACATGACGGCGATCGTCGTGTGTTTATAGAGATCTCTCAAGCCATCAACCAATTCGGCCAGACCTTTAGCAAGGGGCGTAAGGTGATTTGCCAATTGTCCTTTCCCTGTTCCTTGATTGATATGCGTATCCCAACCGCCAAAATCTATGAAGGCGACCTGTACCGTTCCATCCTTGTTGATCAAATTGGCCAACTGTTTACCAAAGCTCGCAAAGCTCTTGGGCAGCGGCGCCCCACGGTTAGCGATTATTTGCTCCATCTCTTGCGGATCGCTTTCTGGAGCTTCCAGAGCGCGATTTACGGCACGATGCGCTGCGATCCCCTCCGCAAAAGCGCGACCCAACTCGTCGTTCCTTCCCTGATATTCCTCACCGAAGAGTTGGGCGATTAATGGCCGATCGAGCGCCATCTTGTTACTTTGCACGGCTTTGTTGACAGTGGCGACGCTCGCCGGTCCGGAAAAAATCTTGGGCAAGAGCGGACCAAAGCTGAGCGCCTGTAAATGCGAGTGTTCACTGGGTAACTGACTGACCAGGCGATTCAACCAACCACTACTAGATAGTTTCTGTCCGGGTATCCCCGATTCCATATAGTCCTGCGCGTCGAAATGAGAGCGACTTGGATCCGGAGAGCCACTGGCATGGACAAATGCCAAACTCTTGTTTCGCCAGAATGGCATCAGCGGTTCAAGCGCCGGGTGCAGGCCGAAGTGGCCGTCGAGATCAATCACACCAAGCTCATTGCCGGGGCGGGGCACAGCTATAGTCGGCCGCAATTCATAATAGTTGGGATCTCCATATGGAACCACCACGTTTAAACCATCCATTCCTCCTCTTAGCAAGATGACAATCAACCGCTTCATCTCCTTGTCACCACCGGCGGTACTGAGCGCCCAACCACTCAGACCAGGGAGTACCAAAGAGGCGGAGGAGAGAGTGCAAGCCTTAAGAAAACTACGCCGATCCATATTCTTTCTCCTAATATTTCATAAATTCAGGACTGCCTAGAATGAGCGCCGCCTTCAAAGGCTCAGGCGCCTTCTTGACAGCATCAGTTGTCTTGATCGAAAAGTTATCGCCTAATGTGCTGGCTAGCTGTTGAGGATCTGCCGGACCGGAGTAGACAGCGGGCATACGTCTGAGAGTCAAACCCGTAGCGAAATTGATTCGCTTTAAAAGCATGTCCGGATTGAGCCAGGCAGTCATCGTATTTTTATAGCCATCCGGTGTGAGACAACCATAGAGCGGCATACCCTGGCCCCTCAAGAATCCCGTCAGGGCATCATAGTTTGTCGGTTTGGCATCGACGGCCCGTAAGCTTGAAATCAAGTAACGGAATGGACTCTTAAACTTAGCGCCTTCGTAATCCTTGTTCCAAAATTCTGGACTATGGAATAGCGTATTGAGCACCGTACGAATGTCACCACCGCTTTTTGTAAATGTAGCGGCTAATTTGTCCACCAGTGCAGGCGGCGGTGCGTCAGCGACAAAATATTGAGCAAGCTGATAGCTTATGTGATGAGCTGTGGCAGGACTGGCAGCCAAAATATCCAGAGCTTCTTCGATCTCCGCTGGACCGGATCCCTTAATCACGTGCCCGAGCAGAACCTTGTCGCCAAAGTCGTGGCGCTTGCGATCGAAATAACAACCAAAACGCGGATTGCCTTCTTGAACGACCGCAGCGAATTGCAGTGGACGCCTTGGATCCGGTAATCCCAACCCGGTAAGGATCCTGGCCAGTTCGGTCACGTCTTTCTGCGTGTAACCACCATCGACGCCAAGCGTATGCAATTCCATGAGTTCGCGTGCGTAGTTCTCATTGGAGCCATTGTCTTTGCCGGCAACGGCAGCACCCTGCGATCTATTCCTCCAGTTGTCCAGATAGAAGAGCATGGCCGCGTGGTGGCAAGTATCCTCAAGAAGATCGCGGAATTTGCCCAATGCGTGTGGCCTGATCGCTTGTTCTTCGTAAGACCCTATCCATATGTGATCTAGCCCTTTGTTGGCAAACACGTTGAAGTGATTGAACCAGAAATCCGTCATCACTTCTTGCAATTGCCTGGGACTTTCAAGTGCTCGCAAAATTCTCGCTTTGCTGGCATCCTGATAAATAGACCTGAAGTTATTTTGGCGAATCTGCGCTTCCATTTTTCTGTTATCGCCATCGCCAGATTGCTCGATCAATCTTGCCTGTTGTTTTGCAGCAGGTGGACCGTATTGCTTGAACAATTGCGCCGGAGTGAGATTGAGGGCTTTTGATTGAGACACGTATTCAGCCACAGCAGGAGATTCCGGCAACGTTTGAGGGTGCAATTGAGCCTGTATGTACGCCTCAACTCCTTCTGCTTTCACAGCCTCAAGGTCACCAGGCCGGGGCCCGAAGGTTAACCGATTCAGTACATGGACTGCCCTTTTTTCATCGTCCAAGGGCTGACTTAATGCAGCCGGTGGCGATATAGCAATGTTGACCGCCAACAAAACAATGACCAGTGTACGATTCATTTCTATTCGTTTCCTAAATCCGCCGATACTTGACATCGATCGTTCCCATAACGTTGGCCAAGACAAAAAAGTTCAATGAATTAGCAACTGAATAAGCAATAGTTTAAAAGTCTCGTTCCTTTATATATGTTCTAGGCGGCCGTTTGAGAATTGTCCGGAACATTCTAGCTTCCATTCCGGATAGTAGAATTGGAGTAGCCTTTCCTGCT
>PSRH01000125.1 GCA_003175915.1 Candidatus Melainabacteria bacterium
TAGAGAACGGTACGGGCGCCAAACATTTCCTTCTGAGCAATCAGTCCTTCATTAAGCACTCTGCCTTCATTTTCCGTCGAAATTCCAAAATCAAAGTATCGCTTAGAGTGACAATGATCTCGCATTACGGTGTCGATGATCAGATCAAGGGCGCCAAGATCCTTGCCCTCCTCAGACGCTGCCATATATTGAGCATGCGACACCCAGCGCGTTTCGTAGATGACCAGCCCTGCCAAGAGGCTCTCGTCCTTGTGGGCGGTGAACAGTTTGATATTTTCGGGAAATCGACCGGCTAGAAGCGTGATTTCGTCTTCTGAATGCACGGGACGAGTATTGTGTCGGCGAGCCAGGACCTCCGTTTCAAGAGCCATGAAACTAGAAAAATCGCTGCTTTGCCTGACCGTTACACCATTCTTTTCCGCTAGTTTCAAGCTGTACTTGCGTCCCTTGCTATAGGGCAGACGATAGTCCAAGCGTATTGTGGAAGAGGCGTCTCGCCTCACTAGGCGCGCCTGCTTCCGAAATAGCGCATAGAGATCTTCACCAGCAGGAATTGTGTGATAGATATCGGGCATCGCTTTGTAGCGGAGTTTCTTAATTTTCTTTGTGCGAAGATACTCAAAGAGCGAATCGAAGATTCCGAGCATGAGCGGGGTGCGCATCCATTCCTGACTTATGACACCACCGAAGGTCAATCCGCCATGCGAGACCAACGAATCATCCGCTTGATTAGCCGGTATGATTCCAAGCAATTCGTCATTTTGGAAAAACATTAACGAGTGATCTTCGAACCTATGCCGATGATACTCCAGGTAGTTCCGGAGGAACATAAAGTGGCTGTTTTTGGCCGTACTAATCCATTCATCCCAGCTGCAGCGAGCTTCGTCGCTATAACGGACCGTTCGAATCTGGGTTGTGACGTCGGCTTTTGCAACAGGCATGTTCGACCACGCTAGCTGAATGGGGTTTGCCGCCCAAATCTTCTTCAACCGGATTGAATGTCCGAAGCAGAGCAGTCATCGCGAAGCTGGTACAGGCAAAACACAGCATAATTGTTTTCTTTCTAAAGTCGATAATTTGTGTTTGGCTGCGCATGAAAGTTTTTAAACCTCGCTTGAACCAGGCTCCCTGACGAAATTCTTAACTCGGTTCGGTGTAAAATGCCAACTTAATCGACTATGCGTACCTCTGGAGCATTGACTTGCCTAAGGTTTCCATACTTTTGCCTGTCTTCAATGGCGAACTCTACTTGAGACAAGCCATCGAGAGTGCGCTCAATCAAACGGTCGGCGATTTTGAGCTTTTGATAGCTGACGACGCTTCCACCGACTCCTCGCCTGAAATTATCCGTGAATATGCCAAGCTCGATCCCCGCATTCACGCTTGGAGAAACCCAACCAATCTTGGGCTGTTTGCTAATTACAACGCGTGTTTGGGGCGGGCTTCCGCTGAGTACATAAAGCCTTTTGCTCAAGACGATATCTTCGAACCATCAATCATTGAGGAGATGCTTTCTTTATTGGAAAACGACGGGCTCCTTGCCTTAGTAAGTTGTGCTCGGCGATGGATCGATAACCGGGCCAACGAGATTGGCGTACGGCGCTGGTTCAACGAGAGCAAAAAAATGTCTTCCCAAACTGTGCTCAAAGATAATCTCCTCGATCTGAAAAATCATATTGGAGAACCAAGCTCAGTCATGTTTCGGCGCGCTTTCGCAGGAAGCGGATTTGATGCTAACTTCCACCATTTAGGCGACATTGAATACTGGTTGAGGATCATCGAGAACGGCGCGTATTTTTATTATAACGAAGCATTGTGCCGCTTTCGCCAACACGAAGGCAGCACCACAACCAAAAATTCCTCCAGTCTTACTTTCATCTCAGATCTAGCCCGCCTTGGTAGAAAATATAGTTCTTTCCTGGAAGACTTGGGCGTAACCCAAGCTGCCTACATGCGTCTTGTTGCAGAAGGAGTTTCCGCCCACGTGCGTTGGCTTGCCAAAAAGAACGAAGTTTCTTTGGAAAACTTTCTGGCAGTCAAATATGAAACTCTCGATTCAATCAAAGATGATTTTATTGTGCTCAAGGAACTTGCCTTCAATTCCTTCTTGATCGCCGGGCAAATGATCGAGGAAAACAACAATATGAAAACCGATTGGTCTGTTGAATATCACCGCATGATGGCGGCCTTTTCCGTCGAACGCAAACAATTACAGGACAACTTGACCGATCTCGAGGAGCGTTATGTTCGACTGAAAACGGAATGTCAGATCGCTCAGCATGGTCATAGACTCCTTGAGTCCCGCTGTGCTGAGCTTGAGAGAATGAACGCCGAGTCCAATGAAAGTTGCAGACGGCTTAATCGGGATTTCGAGGAACTCAGGCATACCTGTGAACGCCTCGACATTGATCACAAAAGATTTTTGGATTTGGAGGGCGAGCACCAGAAGCTGTTAGGGAGCTATTCCTGGCAGTTGACAAAGCCGCTGCGAGATTTCAATCGACTTTATCGAGGAGCCAGAAGAAGTTACACGCGTGTCTTAGAACTCAACAAAACAAATTCTTTAGAAAACAACAATGCCAAAAATTAGCATCTTATCTCCCGCATATAATCATTCCCAGTACATCGGCGAAGCAATAAGCAGCGTGCTTTCGCAGACTATGCAAGACTTCGAATACATAATTTCCGATGACGCCTCAACCGATGACACTCTTGCGCAGATTAACAAGTTCAGCGATCCACGGATGATTGTCATTGCTAACGATCAAAACGTAGGTACTTCAGTTAACTCCACTCGCTGTTTCTCTCGCGCGAACGGTGAATACATATCCTGGTTGACTACGGATGACGTGTACGAAACTAATGCCATTGAGGTAATGAGTTCATACCTTGACGCCCATCCCGATGTCGCTGGCGTTTTTGCTGGCGCCAGAATGATCGACGAGGCCGGTACATTCACCAATGAAGAGTGGACAACCGCCGGTGTCGGAATGGACCGCTATCAACTTTTGAATTCCATCTTTCTCTGCAAGCATGTTTTCTGCTCACCAGCCGCAATGATTCGCAGAAACGCGCTCGAGCAAGTCAACTACTTATCGCCAAATATTCGTCAGGCGAACGACATGGACCTCTGGATCAGACTTCTATTTAAATGTGATCTTGTGGTTTTGCCCGACGCTATATTTCGATTTAGAAGGCGTGCTGACAAGAAGAATTTATCGGCACCCAGCGAAGATAGCATAGCCAGATTTACCTTTGAAATGTCGGAAATCTTGGAGCTCTTTTCAGAATATGTTAAAACATTTGACACTCTGGCAAAGATATTTCCAGAAGTACGTGATCGAAACTGGCCGGCCGACGATCGCTTTGTACCATTCTACCTGGCTCATTTGGCTCTAGAGTTCCAGCACCCTTCGCATTTGCTCTATGGTCTGCGCTTGCTTTATCGAGTATTTTCATCCGCGGAGCTTGCCCAAGCGCTCAAGGAAAAGCTTGATTTCGGGTACCCTGAGTACTTTGCATTGACCGGCGCTATCAAGGTTTTTTACGATTATGAGGTGCGTGCTGAAAGGGACGAGCTAAAAATCACTTTTGAAGAACAGAGCGAGACTCTCGATCGCATTTCGAAGCACAATACCGTCCTGGCCAATCGCCTCGAGGAGCTTAAGCAAACCTGCCATCGCTATACCAGCGAAATTCAATTGCTTCAAACTACTGTTTCGGAACGCGATCAACAGATGAGGGAAATGTCCGCTGTGATCAACGATCTAATGGCGCGCTGCCGTGAACTTGAACAAACGTGCCATAATTACACAACCAGCTCTTCATGGCGTTTGACCGCTCCGATGAGACAATTGAAACAGTCCGTGCTTGAGATATACCGACGATAGCTTTCTCTACTCTCTTCCAAGAAACGAGGACTAGACTGATGCTTCTTAGATGCTTTCCTTGTCTCGCCATTCTACTCGTCTCTTGTTTGCTGTCATGCTCGTGCAGTCTTGAAAACAAAACCTCAGCAATAAGTCAGTTGGAAGAAGCTGTGAAAGTACATCCGGACGATCCAAAGACGCATTTTCAGCTCGGTTACGCCTACGAGCAGGCCGGGGACTACCAGAAGGCAATTGATAGCTTAAGCCGTGCCCTGACTCTCAATCACGATGACGCCAAAACTTATTACACACGCGGATATGCATATGGGCAGCTAGGCCGACAGGCTGAGGCAATCGATGACTGCACAAAGGCAATCACACTTGATCCGAAAAATGCAGCGGCCTATTTGGTGCGAGGCTACGGTTACCAGCGGCTCACTCAACACGAAAAGGCCATCAGAGATTTCAACAGCGCCATTCTTCTCTCCCCCAGAGATCCTTATGCCTATTTCAATCGCGGATATGCCTACGCCCAAATGGGACTGAGTTTGCGAGCCATTAGCGATTTCAGCGAAGCGATAAAGTTGGATCCCAACGACGCCAACACCTTCACCAACCGTGCATACAACTATGCAACTCTGGGACAGTATCAACAAGTACTGGATGATTGCAACAAAGCAATCAGCATCAATCCAAATATCGCCCAGGCCTATTTTCTGCGGGCGCAGGCTTATGATGGGTTGGGGAAGAAAGAGCTAGCAGCTCCTGACCGGCAGAAAGCCCAGGAACTAGGTTATAAGCCTATTGCAGGAGGAGCATCTACTCAATAAAAAGGCTAACTTAAGACTTGCAAGCCTTCCTAACTTGAGAACAGATTCAGCCAAATATCGCATAGCTTCTATCCGGCAATAGCTTCGACCTCCTGACCGTGCAATTCTTAAGCTCTAGGACTTCTAGAACTGCCTTAGTCTCTCCAGGATATTGATCTGAATTTAGCTCATCAAAAGCGAGTACAGAACCTTTTACAAGTCTCGGCAATATCGACTGCAAACCAATTTTAGTGGGTTCGTAGATAGCAAAGTCAAAATATGCTAGGGCAACCAGGGCTTGGGGATTCTCTTCAAAAAATCCCGGCACAGTCGTTCGTGCATCCCCTTTGATGATTCGATGCTTTTTGACCTGCGACATCACATTCTCTGACTCATGGTAATTGATCAGCTGTTCCAAATATTCATGATAGTCATCTGTTGTCTTGTAATTTTCTTCAGAGATAACCTCGGATCGCTTGTCTTCACTGGATGGGGGAGGATAACCAGTGAAAGTATCGAAACCAATAACGCGGCGTGCATGATTATAGGGTTCGTAGATAGCTCGCAAGTTCTCAAAGACGACCATATCTTGCCCCCACCAGGTTCCTAGCGTCAATACGTGTCCGGGAATTTCTAAGATATGGCAGTAAATTTCCTGCAGGAAGAATATTTTCGCCAAAGCTGAGCTTCTCATATAAAGACCAAGATTAGTGAGAAGTTGATCGTCAGGTAACGGTCTTTGAGACCAGAGTCGATACAACTCCTCTCTGCAGCTCTTTTGCGCATGAGAGGCAACTGTGTGTGGTTCAAATGAAACTGTTCTGGTCAATGTAATTACCCCTTCTTATGCCTCTGCTCTGAATAAACTCGCTCGGTCAAAGTCAACTGATGGAACAGCTCTAATTTGATGGGCGGCTCTAACAAAATCATCGTAGTGGCGAAAGTAGTCGGCTTCCTCAAAGGATGCGCTTGCAAGAGCCAGGCACACTGAGCCGGATGAAAAGTTGTCGATGATCCGCCAAACAAACGGTGTAATTAACAATCCCAAATATGGACGGTTGAGGGTAATGGTGCGCTGCTCGAAAGCGTCATCAATGTGAACATCAAAGCTACCCGAAACCGGGATCAAGTACTGAAAGAGCGTCTTGTGCGCATGTCCAGCTCTCTGTGAACCGGCATGGACATCATAAATGTAATAGACACGTTTGATTTCGAAAGGAATATGGTTTCCTCCCTCAACGAAAGTGAGATTGCCACGCTCGTCGCTGATCTTATTCAGCTCAATGATTCGACAGTCATGAATGGAAAATGGTTCTGACAGCACTCTATATTTCACCTTGGAGAAGTAGCCTTTGAGTTGTGCTTGGCCATGATTGCTATACGCGGACCTACCGGCATGTCTATGATGCACGTTTCTTCGATATCAGTGTAGCCTGTGTCTTGTAAAAGCTGGATCAAAGCGTCCTTGTGAAGCCAGCGCGAGTAGGAATCCAGCCCTGACAGTGGTTCTTCCCAACCGCTCTCTTTCCATAAGTGGGCTCTGTACGTTCGACCATTAAAGATAATATCCGAACGCTCATATTGAGTGTCGTCGTAACAAAATTGTGTGTCCAACAATAGAACTGGCGCTATTCCCGCAATTCTATAGAAATGCTCGACCGGATTTTCAAGGTGATAGAGAATACCCGCGTGGAAGAGAATATCGAATTTTCCAAAAGTGGTATCGATCTCGCGCACGTCCTTCATTACTATCCGGACGTTACTGACGCCGTGGACGTAAAGCCTCACCAGGGCGTTGATAATATTTGCCGGACGCACTTCAACTGCCACCACTTCCTTGCATAGAGCGGCGATCGAAACAGTATGATGCGCTTCGAAGCATCCCAGCTCCAAAATTCGCTTGTTTTCAGTATCCGTCCTTCGAAATAAGTCGGTGATCCTTGCATCATTACCTACATCGGCTGTGACAGCAATACCGCCGTCTTCGGGGAGTTTGCCGAGTATCCGTCCGTCCGGAAGCAGTGTCCCGATATTCCACCGCAGTCCTTCTTGGAAGTCGCGATATTGTCGATCGTTTAGCTCAATCACTTTCGCTCTCCTGTCGATTAACTGCGTCGGTAGGCTCGACTGAGTTCACGCAACGGTTTAGTAATCCTCCAGGAGAAACTATGGAGAACACTAATATATTCGCCCTGCAATTTCCAGAATTCGCTCTGCACAGTCTGCAATTCGCTGTCCCTGCTCTTAAGCTCGTTCCGTTCCATTTGCAGAGTGTCCAAAAGGGCTCGCAGCTCATGATTGGCAGTTTGCAGTTCAAGGCAACGCGCTTCTAGTTTGTCGCGCGCTTCGACAACGTGTTTCGCATGAGCTTTGAACTTGTTATAGCGATCGAGAAATTCCTCCATTTGAGATAGGAGTTGGCGATGTTCCTTCTCCAGCCCGCGGAGATCGTTTTCTAAGTTAGTGTGGTCGACTCTCAATTGCCGATATTCATCCTGCAAGTCGCTTAGCTTAAAAGCAGAAGAACATGTTTGCTTACAAGCAAATCTGGTCTTAGCAAGATACTTGCTAAACGCTTGCGCCAAAACCTTTAATTCGTCTTGATCGACATCGTTGTCACACCATTGATAAGACAATTCAACCACTTCCCTTAGTTGGCCTGTGCGCAACAGGTGTTCGAAATTGAGGATGATCAATTGATCCTTTTCCTCATCATTCATCCAGGCTAAAGCATCAAACATTGGCACTCTATTCTGAGCGATTGAGTCCGGACTAAGCAGACAATCCCGATCCGTTTGCTGATACTTACGCGTCAATGCCTCGTATGTACTGACCGACATACCTAGGGAATCAGGTTGATTAACACCATTCTCAAAAGCGACCAAATAGGGACAATGAACTATCTGAAGATTCTTTCTTCCTATCCTCATCCAGAGATCCCAATCACAGGTCCGCTTCACTAACACATGCGGATCCAACCAACCAACCTGATCTACCGTGCTTCGACGCAATATCACTCCGGCATGTCCAAGGTAGTTGTATTCGCTCAGCCGAGCCAGATTGAACGCATACTCACCCAAGCGCACAGGCTTGGTGCCAGGAGGTTCCATGTGCACGCTACCATATGCCATCGCCGCCGCTGGATTTTCCTTTAAAGTCTTAAGCAGCAGTTCAAGATGGTTTGGCACCCACTCAGTATCATCGAAGGCGAAAGCAATAAACTCGCCTTTCGACTTCAAGAACGCATGGGCAAGAGTATAAGATAGCAAGCCGATATTACGGTCAAATCGAATCACGGTGACGCGCTCGTCCTGTTCTTCGATCTTTTGCAAATAGTCGCTGCTTCCATCTGTGGAGGCATCATCGGCAACTATCAGTTCAAACCTGCGGTGAGTTTGACCGAGCACGCTTTTCACAGATCTTTGAAGCAATCCGTTCTTGAAGCGAGCGTGGGTGGGCAACAATATACTGACGAGCGGCTCGTGCATGTTCGCGGTACCCGATCAGGTTCTATAAAAGTGTCACAGAGCTGTCCGCAGATTACAAGATATGCGTTTTAAGAAGAAATACTACTTGGTTAACGAGGGGTGCTCTTTGACTGCGTAACCAAAGCCAGTCCGTCCACAATAGTTACCGTTATAGAACATGTATGTTTGCTTCTTGCCCTTGAAAATGCTTGCGTAGGCGACCATTTGAGAATCCCAGCCAGTCTTTGACACATCGATTCCGGCCAAGTGATCGAGCCTTCTCCAGGTTAAACCGTCATCAGACTCGGCATAACCAATGCGATAGTCGAGACTGGCAGTGCGACTTGAAAAGAATATTTTATAAATGCCCTCCTCCTTGAATACCCAGGGGCGCCCAAGAGCGTGTTCATCTTTGTCCTTAAAGTCCAAGCAGACACTACCCTGCCCTGGCCAGCGAATCCCGTCTTCGGATTCAATGTGGCGCAGATTGTATATCGGCAAACTTTTACCGTTGACAGTCGTCCATTCGGAACCTGCCACATACCACATGCGAAATTTTCCGTCTTCCAACATGACAAATGCGGAAGTACGATTAACGGCTTCTCCATCGCTTCTGTCGATCACGGGGTTCTCCTGCACGCGTTCAAACGTGTCTCCGCCGTCATCACTGATTGCTAGACCCTCAAATTGATAGTAGCGGACTTTCTGTCCGATTTGATATCCGACATAGTACATGTAGAGGCGATTCCCCACTGGCAAAACACAAGTGGGAACCACGCCGTTCTCATCAAACCTTCCCGGTTTGCCAATATCCAAAATTGGTCGCTGCGAAACAGCCAGAACCTCCTTTGGATTGTTTGCATTGACATCGACGTAGCCAACTCGACCAACAGTATTTTCATCACAAAAGGAAACGAATATGCGCAGCCGTTCTTGGTCGATTAGAAGCGGGGTAGGGGGAAAGGCATACTGTTTGGCCCATGGTACAGAGCCATCTGGACAGTAAATCAGTCCCTGCTTCAACCAGCTCATCGCCCCGACAACTGACTCGATCACCCGGGCCTCCCTAACGACAAATTCTTCAAGTTCAGAGAAATTCTAACGAAGGGCTTAGGAATAAACTGCTAAATGCGGTTAATAGTCGAAATGAATAGTACTTGCTACCCTTGCCCCTGATCGGGTGAACTACTGGCACAGCATGACATCCTTGCAAAACGCGAACCAGCCGGCACGCGCCTATCCTTTGGGGAGGCAGGAGATACCTTTTCTCCTGACGCTGTTGCTGATTTGGATAGTTCTGGCAATTTTTCTGGCCTGGCGTATCGATCGGTATGGGGCATACGCTTCTCATTCCGTTGAGCGGGGCCTTCACTTTTATTACTCCAAAAACTCCCTGGTACGACCCGAATCGCTGCGCTTGCACAAGGGCTATAAGGAATGGGCTCTCAATCTCTATGGCACCGACCCTTCCGAATACACCCGGGTCGGCCTGGCATGGGCTGACGGCCAGGGCATAGCTCTAAAAAACATAAGTCCGGAGAATCCGGATAGCCAGTCTGCCACGCCATATTGGTGGCAGGCGCCGGGCACGGGATTCTTCATTGGTCTATTTATAAAGCTATTTGGTCGGCAACATATTTGGTCGTATTTCATTTTCATTTGTTGGCTTTACTTCTCTTGCGTGACGGCGACCTACCTGTTGGCGCGCCAATATGTCGATAGGAAATGCGCTTTTGCCGCAGGCGTATTGAGCCTTTTTTGTGTTCCGGTACTGGACTATTTTTTCGGGGTTGGTGTCTTCTCCGCCGATTTACTCGCGGCCTTTCCGATCAGTCTCGCCTTTGTCGTAGCCTCGCAATTTTGGAATCGCCTCGAACATATAGCTTCAGCGCCAGTTATTTTCAACGCGACCGCCCTCGGCGCCTTATTTGCAATAGCCTCATACTTCAAAGACGGGTATGTCACTCTGGGTATTTGGACCCTGGGTTGCCTAGTTGTCTGTGGATTAATTCAAAAAAGACCAATCCGTAAGCTCTTAATCTTCGCCGGAATTGCCCTTTTAACTATGCTGATCATACAGGTGCCCTGGCGCCTGAGGAATCAGAGCTCATTTGGTCAATTCGCTATGTGTCAATCGACCCTAAATGGCTACGCGCTCTGGGCGCAGACATGGGGTGATCCAGATGTATATGATAGATGGTGCTGGAATGGTGGCACTTGCATAGGCAGCCGTTTGGCACCAGAAATAGCTCCCCAAATCAGGCAGGAGCTGCTCTCATTGAGCAAAGAGAGCTGCCATGACGCTATGCGTGCTTATATTGAGGCGGTCGCTAAGCACCCGCTTGCTGCCTTGCGATTTAAGTTGCGCACATATTCAACGCTCTGGCTAGGACAAAACGTGCATACACTGATTTACGCGTGGTGCTTAATTTCTTGCATCGCTTTTCTAGCTTTTACCGTGCGCTACAGACTCAGTTTTGGACCTGTGCTCTATACTTTCCCAAGCCTGATGTTATGCGCGTCTCTTATTCTCCATTACGAACACCGCTATACGCTGTTCTTTTACCAGTTCATCACGCCAGTCGCCTGGGCAGTGCTTATACAAGGCTGGGCTTCACGTCCTCGCCGCCAGCAATCTGCTCCGGTTGCAGAGAAGGTTGCTGTCTCCTAACAGGCGGATTTACAGAAAGAGAAGTCCGTAGGGTTTTCATAAATCGCTCAATTTCAAAAACAACACGTTGCTGTTGCTTAAGGCTAATCAAATTCCAAAACGGCAATCTCAGCAATCGATCAGATACTGCTTCAGTAACGCTAAGACTGGAACCGATTCGGGCGAACCTTGCTCCACCGGGGGATGAGTGTAGAGGTACGTAGTGAAACATGGCGAAGATTTTCTGTTCCTTGAGGTGACCGATCAAAGGATCTCGGTCCTCGCATTTTTCCACCAGGATATAGAACAAGTGTCCGTTTGGTGAGCAGGAATCGGGCACTTGAGGGCGCCTGATAAATCCCTCTCTTTCTAATGGTTCCAACAAATCGTAGTAGTTTTGCCAAACCTGCCGACGCATTTCCGTAATTCTTTGAGATTCTTCCAGTTGGGCCCATAGGTAAGCCGCCTGCAATTCGCTGGGTAAGAAGGATGAGCCAACGTCGACCCAGCGATATTTATCTACCTCCCCGCGATAAAAAAGGCTTCGATTCGTACCCTTTTCTCTTATGATTTCAGCTCTTTCAACAAAGCGATCGTCATTGACGATGAGCGCACCACCCTCACCACATATTATGTTCTTCGTTTCGTGAAAGCTCAGTGCGGCTAAATCTCCAATTGCTCCCAACCTTTTTCCACAATAGAACGCTAGCATTCCGTGAGCTGCATCCTCAACCACGGCTAACTTGTAGCGTTTGGCGATTTCCATGATTGTATCCATTTCACATGCCACGCCTGCATAATGGACCGGCACAATCGCCTTCGTCCGTGCCGTAATCGCCTTCACCAGCAACTTCTCATCTAGATTGAGCGTATCGGGCCGTATATCAATGAAAACAGGAACGCCACCACGCAGTACAAAAGCGTTCGCAGTAGATACGAATGTGAATGAAGGCATAATCACTTCGTCGCCAGCTTCAATGTCCAGCAAAATAGCGGCCATCTCCAGAGCATGCGTACCAGAATGCGTTAAAAGAGCCTTACGACAGGGCAGATTTGCCTGAAGCCAGGCGTGGCATTTATCGGTGAACGGTCCATCTCCAGAGAGGTGACAGTTTTTCATCGCTTGCTGAATGTACTCGAGCTCGCGGCCGGTGGAATAAGGCTGATTGAAAAATATTGTCATTTACGCTGTGATGGCAATTCGAGTTCTTACTCAACTCTAGAACTGACATAGCCTCTCACGAAATATCTTTTGAATTGGTGGTTCAATGAAAATCTTGCACAAATCTCATGCAGGAAAAATCGGTGAGCTCGCTGGCTAAATGCCAATGAAATGGAAATCATCAAGAAAGATAACCGGGGTGCGGGTTAAAGAGTCCAGGCTGACAAGAACCGTTCGTTTCTGTCAGGCCTGAACCTGGAAACTGGCAAAGCTAGGCGCTATCATCTTCGTTCTTGGACCTTAGATCCTCGACAGGCAAGGTTTGCAATTGATCGACGTAGATAGCACCGCCGCAAAGATCGCCACCATCGACTTGCCGCTCAATCCTGCGCCAAAAGCGCCCGAGCGTTGCGTATCTTGTGTCGTGCCCGTGTTTAACAGCCAGACTACCTTAGCAATCCTGGTAGCTCAGCTTAACCGGGAATTGTCAAGTCTAGCCAGACGCTGGGAGATTATTCTCGTCAATGACGGAAGTTCCGATATGAGCTGGGAAATTATTTGCCAGCTTGCTCAGCAGTACCCCGAACTACGCGGCATTAATTTGATGCGCAACTATGGTCAGCACAACGCTTTGCTTTGTGGTATTAGAGCCTGCTCCTACGAAATCACTGTAACTCTGGACGACGATCTGCAAAATCCCGCTGACGAAATGGAGAAGCTTATATTGAAACTCGAAGAGGGTTTCGATGTGGTTTATGGCACGGAAGAAAAACGGCAGAGGGGCTGGCTGCGAAATACTGCCTCCTATTCCGTCCGCTTCTTGTGGCAGAAATTGACGGGCGCCGACGACTCTAAATATATAAGTTCATACCGTGCGTTTAGAACACACATTCGCGGTGCATTCGAAGACTTCGTCAATCCATCTGTCGCTGTCGACATACTCCTCACCTGGGGAGCGGAAAAATTCAGCCACGTCAATGTCCGCCATTTGCCTAGAGATGTGGGCGCTTCTCACTACAGCATTGGTCGATTGCTTGATTTGGCTTCCACAATGACGACAGGGTTGACCACTGCACCATTGCGCCTAGCAAGCTTGAACGGCATCGTAATCATCGGCTTCGGCGTCGCTGCCTTAGCTTACGTGTTGATTAGCTATATAGTGCGTGGTGGATCCATCCCGGGATTTCCTTTCCTCGCCTGCCTGATCATTATCTTCGCCGGTGCTCAGCTAATCGCGCTTGGAATTATTGGCGAGTACGTTGCTCGCATCTATCTGAGGATGTTGGACCGGCCACCTTACAAAGTGCGCAGCAGCGTCGGCCAATTGAATGACCACGATCACAGACACTAGGACAACATATGCAATCGATTGGCCAAAAGGAAGACTTAAAAGCGCTTGCCAGAGACTACGTCCTCGGGTGGGAACATCTGCCTTACCGTTCCCTTTATAACAACGATTTGAACGCCGCCTATTCGTATCTTGGCCAATTTCCGCAGTTTGAACTGGGCAGCTATAGTCCCTCCGGAGAGCTCTTTCTGTACACCGAGCCAAACATGCTCGTTGGTGTCCGCTATCTGACTTCAGAAAGTAACAACCTTGGGTTTCATTGCGCTCGAATGGAGCCGGTCGTGTTCAAGCATTCGAGTCCATACGGCGTAGTCGAAATCGAGCCGGCCGCAAGGTTCCTTCGTGGCGTGCTCGCAAGCCTGGAAGGACCCTCACATCTATCAGCCATTGCCGACTCGAGCAATATTTTCACGCAGCATGTTCTCCAGTCTTGCGGATTCCACCTTGCTGATACTATTGGTTGTTACCACATTCCAATCACAAAGCTCCCCGCTCTTGAGATCGATCCGGCCATCAGAGAAGCACGTTCCGATGATGTTCCGCATCTTTCAGCTTTTACAGCTACTTGCTTTTCGCACCATCGCCTCAATATCAATCGTTTCAATACCGAACCTCTCTTCAGTAATGACTCAGTCGGAAAGACCTACAGCAGCTGGCTCGCAAAGGCGATCATAGAACGGGCTGAGGATCACGTACTGGTCTTCGACGATGGCAAGGTTTCCGGTTTCTTGACCTTGCGCTTACCACCAAAACACGAAACCAAATTTGGTGTCAGAATTGGCCGCTTTATACTGGCTGGCGTCGATCCAGAGCGACACGGCAGAGGAATTTATCGTCGGATTATAATGGCTGGATTGAAGTGGCTACGCGATCAAGACGTACCAATTGGCGAAGGGAAAATGCACTTATCAAACTAT
>PSRH01000267.1 GCA_003175915.1 Candidatus Melainabacteria bacterium
GGAAAAAGGACAGACAATTACCATGACCTCTTCACCCTGTTCCAGTCAATAGATTTGTGTGACCGCCTGCGCTTCGCATTCCTTGAGTCTGATAAGGACGAAGTGGAAATAGGGCTGCAAGATAGCACTGCTAGCCATGACTTTCCTTTAAACGATACCAACATTATCAAGAAAGCCGCTGCTCTTTATATGCGAGAAACGACCAACCGTTCGCCCCTAAAAGTCAAGGTTCGGGTTCGAAAGAACATTCCGATCGGAGCAGGACTAGCCGGCGGCAGCGCTAATGCCGCTGCTACTCTTTTGGCTATCAATCATCATTATGGAGAGAAGCTCTCCTCCGATCAACTCTTGCAGTTAGCCGCCGAGATTGGATCGGACGTGCCCTTCAGTCTGCGCGGTGGCACGAGCCTGGGTCGAGGCCGGGGGGAGATTCTTTCACCTCTGCCAGTCCAGACCGATCTCTCTTTCGTTCTGGTAAAGCCAAAGGCCCTTTCAGTTTCCACGGCCTGGGCCTATGAATCTTTTGGTCGAACAAGGTTTTATGAGCAGTTGGATGCGGCTACTTTGGAAAATCAAATAGAGAAATTGCATTCGTTGCTTGGCGCAAGGAACATTTCCGCTGCCGCCAAACTCTTTAGCAACAGCTTTGAGACTGTAGTGTTCGAACGCTATCCGGTATTGAGGAAAATCAAAGAAAGACTGATCGAGCTCGGTTGTCTGTGCGCATATATGACAGGAAGCGGTCCTACCGTCTACGGATTAGCACGCGGCGAAGCGCCGGCAGAAACCATCCGGTCCACTATAATTAGCGATCAAGAAAGTAAAACAACGCATTCCTGGTACAAAGACCACGGACTTGCTGTTGACACTTGGCTAGTCAAGTCTATCGGCCACGGCATAAAGGTCATTGAGGATGAAGAAGACCACAACTAGAACGAAAGCTGCCACAAAGCACGATCGCCAACCAAAATCGGCAAGCAAAAGACAAACTGCTGCCGTTAAGAAAGCCGCGCGTTCGAACAAAACTGGCAGCTCCTCTATTAAGCACGAAACAATAACTAAGGTATCGGCCGCCAAGGCCAGAGAGATGATGCGGAAACTCTGCGATTTGTATCCGGACGCCAGCTGTGAACTCAAATTCAGTACGCCATTTCAATTGTTAATTGCCACCATTCTGTCTGCTCAAACGACAGACGTGGCCGTGAACAAATGCACCAAAACTCTTTTCGACGAATTTCCCAATGCCAAAGCTTTGGCCGAAGCCGATCTCGATCGGATAAAAGAAATCATCAAACCAACGGGCTATTACAATGCAAAGGCAACAAACATTCAAAACTGTGCGCGTAAGCTAGTAGAGAAATTCAAAGGAGAAGTGCCGAAAACTCAAGCAGAATTGACCACCCTTCCTGGGGTGGGCGTCAAGACCGCCAACGTCGTCCTGGGTGAAGCCTTCGGCATACCTGGCTGGACCGTCGACACACACGTACAGAGATTGTCGAAACGTCTGGGTCTCACCGCCAACAGTGACCCACTAAAGATCGAAAGCGATCTGCAAAAGCTATTTCCCAAAGACGATTGGTCCAAAGACTCAATCACTCTCATCTGGCACGGACGTAGAATGTGCTTCGCCAAAAAGCCAGCTTGCGAGCGATGCCCAATCAACCATCTCTGCCCCAGTTCGCTGGTTGTTTGAATTCGCTGCGAATTCACCGACGATTTAGAATGCGGAGCAAATCACCACCATTTGCCACACCAGTTACGAATTGAAGACCGGGGCGATAGCAGTGGGATTGGAGGGGAAGTACAAGTGCAGGTAGCTAGCAAATAATCCTTTGCTTCGATAGATTGGTTCGCCAGGAGATGCGTCATACAATCGTTTTCCAAAACAAATGGGCTCTAGATTGACGTCGATACTCGAGTAATGGAAGGTGTGTCCGCGTAGCGTCCCGTTTGGCAATTCAGCAGATTGGTAACCTAGACTGGCTAGACGGGGTTGCATGACCGCTTTGCCTGGAAGAAGTCCGGCCATTTTTGCTTCTTTGCCGTTTTTATCTTTGAGCGATTCAAGGAGATAAAGCATGCCACCACATTCAGCGTAGATCGATTTACCTGCCTGATAGTGTTCGTGTAAGGAGTTTTTCATATCGAGGTTGTTCTCGAGTTGGTCGAGATACAGCTCAGGATATCCTCCTGGAAGATAGACACTGTCAGTTTTGGGCAGACGCTTGTCTTGCAGAGGGGAGAAGAAACTGATTCTAGCTCCCATATTTTGTAACAAGCGCAAGTTAGCTTCGTAGAGAAATGAAAAGGCTGCATCCTTTGCCACAGCAATAGTGACTCCATCCAAAAGCGATTCTGGAGCCGGGTTGGGTCCGGGGTGAAAGTCAACATCTTGCAGGACATCCCCTATTGTTGTCGATTCCATAGCGTTAGCGGCTTTGATCAACCTTTGGTCAATGTCGGCAATTTCTCCTGCTTGTACAAGTCCAAGATGACGGCTTGGAAATGCAATTTCATTATTTCGAAAGACCGTGCCGAGAAAATTTGCTGTATTCGGAATCACTTCCTCGATCATTTTGGCGTGCCTTTCGCTGGCAACATTATTTGCAAGAACTCCAGCAAATGGCAGAGACGGACGAAAAGATGCCATTCCTTGCCCAACAGCGGCGAAGGTCTGCGCCATACTGCCGGCATCGATGACAACAACAACTGGTATACCAAAACACTCTGCCAGATCGGCGCTGGATGGCTTACCATCAAAGAGTCCCATTACACCTTCTACTAAAATCAAATCAGACTGGCAGGCTGCCTCGTACAATAGTTGGCGACAATCGTCTTCTCCGTTCATCCAGAGATCTAATTGGTAGACAGGGTTCCCGGAAGCTCGTTCAAGAATCATGGGATCCAAGAAATCAGGTCCCGTCTTGAAAACACGAACCTTTTGTCCGCGCCTTTTATGAGAATAAGCAATCCCAGCCGTAATAGTTGTCTTGCCCTGGTTGGAGGCCGGTGCACTAATTAGCAGAGCTCGACAGCGGCGCATTGCTTACCTTTTCTTCGATGCCAGAAGACTGTCTTCTCACATAATAGCTCATCCTAAAATTCGACGCCCTTTTGAGCCTTCACTCCCTGTTCTTTGTAGGGATGCTTTACAGGTTGTACCTCGCTGACCAGGTCGGCTATCTCGATCAATTCTGGTGGCGCGTGTCGACCGGTAACGACAATATGCAAGTCCTTCCTCCGCTTCGAGAACGCCTTAAGAACCTCAGCTAAATCTAGATACTGGTGCTTTAGAACAATGTTAAGTTCATCGAGGATAACCATATCGTAACTGGGGTCCTCGATCATTCTGACAGCTTCTAACCAACCTTTTCTTGCTGTCGCACTATCGGCTGCTCGATCCTGAGTGTTCCAGGTATAACCATCACCAATCGTCTTAAAATCGCAGTTCTTCTGCGAGCTTAGAAATTCACGTTCACCGGTTGGTAGCGCTCCTTTTATAAATTGAACCACTCCCAGCTTCATGCCATGCCCGAGAATGCGCAGGCCCATTCCGAATGCCGCCGTACTCTTGCCCTTACCTGTTCCAGTGTTGACGATTAGCAGTCCTTTCTCTTTGGTGGCAGCTGCCAATTTCTTCTCGAAGGACTGTTTGTGTTTGACAGCCATTTCTTTGTGCTTTTGAGGATCGAGCATGAGATTATTCCTCTAGTGCCAGTGGGTAGAAGTGAACTCCTCTAATTTTGCCGCTACATTTTCTCTGTCCAGGTGATAGCCGATAAAGACCAGTTCTGATTCATGAGCGCCCTCGTCTAGGCGACGGGCAGTCTTATTACCGGACACTACTTTCTGCTCAGCGTTCACCTCAATCCTGTTACGCACACCCTGAACAAGAGCGGGTGAATCAACACCCGATAAACAGGCGCTGCCTTTCACTCTCAACATTTGTTCGCTAGTGGCGATGTGTTGGAGTGCACTTTTTAGCAAACTACCGTCTTGTCTGTCGTGACTATGTAAAGCGAATGAGACCCAGGCCGGATCGTGATCGTGAACATGCTGATGGGTCGAAAGTCCGTGTTCGTGGGGGCCCAGACCAGAATGCTCGTGTCCGTCCCGGTGAATATGAATAGCAGGTGAGCGCGTTGTTCGATAGTTGCTCAATTGCACGGTCGATTGGTTGAGGCGCAGTCCCAGCGCTAGGTTTTTATCGAGTTTACCGTGATATGCCAGTTCAATGAATCGCAAAGAAGGCGACCTGCGCCTGAGGTTGTTCTCCACAATATGGAGTGCCTCCTGCTCTAGATCATCTATCTTGTTCAGCACAACGACATCAGAGCAGTCAAGCTGATACTGAAAAACTTCTCGCAAGGAAGAGAGCCGCTCCCCACCCTGGACGATCCTGTCCTCAAGAAAATCAGGCGACAGAAAGTGCGGTGTATCGATCACATCTATGGTGGCATCCAGGACAAAATCATTGCTCAGTTGTTGATCCTGTAAAACTTCAATCACCCCAGTGGGCACTGCTAAGCCTGATGTTTCCACAAGAACATGATCGATGAGAGAGCACCGTTCCTTCAAGGCCAATAGCGTGTCTAAAAATCGTGAATCACTGCCGTATGCTACCAGACCATGGGCAATATTGTGGAATTCAAATTGAGTAGCATTTCCATGTTGCCTCAGAATGGCATCGTCAATCGACACCTCTCCAAATTCATTTACGACAATGGCAAACCGCAAATCTTCCGTATCTTTGATTAAATTGGAAAGCAGTGTTGTCTTACCCGCTCCTAGAAAGCCGGTGATAATCGTAACTGGAATCCTATCGTTCATACCGCTACTCCGTTCGGGGAAAGGTAATTTGCAACGGACTGAAAATCGTAGGCTACTCTCGGGTACTGAACCACTGGACGTTTGATCACCAGAATGGGAATGCCAAGTTTTCTCGCCGCGCCTATCTTAGCTTCATATCCACCAGCCGTACCTGAATCCTTGGTTACTAAGCAATCAATCTGCCATTCTTTCCAGAGCGATTCGTTGAACGCCTGTGAAAACGGTCCTTGCATGGCACATATTCGATTACGTGGGATTCCCGCTGCAACAGCCTGTGCTATGGATTGATTGTCGGGAGTGACACGGGCAAACCACATTCGTTCCGTGGCACCAGCGATTTTTAAAAATTCTGACAAATCTTTTGAGCCAGTTGCCAGGAAGATCCTTTTTCCTAATTCGATGGCACGGGTCGTTGCCTCTTCAATGGTGTGGCAAAGTTCAACGTCTCGCTCGTCCAGGCAACTGGGCCGATCAAATCTCAGGTACGGCACATTCAACGCCTGGCTCAGCTCTATGAGTTGTTCCGACATTGAAACGGAATAGGGGTGTGTCGCATCAACTATAGCCGCTGCAGAGGAATTCCTCAGACTATTTCTTCGTGCTTCCCATCCTATGCGCCCTGCAAAAAGATACGCTCCGGGACAATTTCTTCTAGCCATCTCGGCGCCGTAATCGGTCGCCACCGAAAGAACAACCGTATGTCCGAGAGCCACCAGCCGATTAGCAAGTTCGTTACCGTCGCTCGTTCCCGAAAACACCCAGATTGCGCCTTTGGGAATTTCCTCCTCTACCGTCGACTCAAGATTGCCGGAGTAACCGCGATCCGTGTAGATGAAGTGACGCTTACGCTTTGTATACTGATTGCCAACAATAATCGTAGTGAACATATCAAAGCTTTGCTGGAGTAGCTCGGAGAGGGTTGAAGTGGAAACTGACTGTCCTTCACGATAAGCATTGCGTACGACACCGCATATAGTATTAGCGCTTTTGTGCTCAAGCAGGATGCGGATAATCTTGTAGATTCCCGCCTGTCGCGTTCTGCTCTGAACATTGTAGAGAACCATACACAGATCCGCTTCTGCCAAATGTCTGGCCCGCTCCTCAATCGTTGACCAGGGACACAACAGATCGGACAAGCTCAGGGTAGCGTAGTCGTGCGATAACGGCGCTCCCAGCAAGGAAGCACAAGCGTTGGCCGCAGTGATTCCTGGCACAACACAAACTTCAATCGGATCCATTTCTTTAAGCTCCTCAAATACAAGAGAAGCCATGGCATACACTCCCACATCGCCGCTGGAAACAAGAGAAACGCGTTTTCCCTTTCGGGCCAGATCAAGAGCCTTCCTTGCCCGCTCACGTTCCTGAGTCAAGGGCAAGGAATAGATTTCCTGCCCATTCAAAAGCGGCTTGATCCACTCAAAATAAAGCGAGTAGCCAACCACGGCATCGCTTTCCTGCAATGCTTGCGCGGCCATGGGTGTCAGGTGTTCAATGAAACCCGGACCAATTGAGACTAAAAACAAACCAGCTTCGGACACTACTTTACCCCTATTCGATCAAGCTATCTTCCACAATGGCAACGGTAACACCGTTAACCGCAGTTTTAGGAACGATCAATCTTCCACGCGGACTGACCATGAGAGCGCACGGTTCACAGACCCCATCGGCACCAGTGACACTGCGAACAAATTCGGACGGCGTTGTCACCCAAGATCGTTGCGCTACTTGTTCTTGAGCAAACCATCTCAAGGGCAGAGAATACTTAGCGCAGAATTCCAGAAGTCCGGGTTCTGAAGATTTGAGATCGATCGTCGCCAGTTCTCGAACTTCATTAAGTTCTCTTTTACCAAGAACACTGCGCACAGCTGCTTCAATGTCCTCAGCACTACTTCCCTTCCGGCAACCGATACCAAGAATCAACGGTTTTACACTCTCTGTTGCTGTCGTGACGACCGGGACGGCGCCGAGTGTATTTGCCACTTCAAATGCCAGTTGATTGGCTCCGCCTTCGTGGCCGCCTAAGAGAGCGATAGCATGGTTCCCACCTTCATCAATAACAACAACGGCCGGATCGCTGCGTTTATCGCTGGTCAAACCTTCCAGGAACCGGACAGCGATGCCGGTAGCCATCACCAGTATCCAGGCGGAATAGTCTCGGTAAACCTTAGCAAAGGCCTCTTTCTGTGATTCGACTTCGTCCTGCCAGGGCTTATGAATTGTCCCGCCGAATGAAGTGCAAAGACGCTGCCCAATTGTCTGAGCAGCCGGACGAACCAACCAGATGCCCAGACGTCGTGCCATCAATTCTCCCGGGAAGTGTGGGTGTTGCGAAACTTATGAGAATAATCGGCCGAATAGAGACGGGAGTCTACACCTGTCTCATTATTTAACGCCTGGCCGACAAGTAAAACGGTGGTCAATTTCCATTCGACCGGATTGATTTCCTGTAGCAGGCGGCCTAGCGTGCTTACATGCGAGCGTTCGTCGGGCCACGTGGCGCGATAAACGAGAGCAACAGGCGTATCCTCCGGGTAGGATTCCAGAAGCTCGGCAACCGTTTCCTTAAGGTACTGACCAGAAAGAAAGATGCTCATGGTAGCACGATGTGCGGCCAGCTTTCCAAGCGATTCCTCAGGCGGAACTGTGGAAGCGCGACCGTCGGTACGAGTGAGAATAATCGTTTGTGATACCTCCGGCTTTGTCAGCTCCGTCTTCACACAGGCCGCAGCTGCGGTAAAAGACGATACACCAGGCACTACTTCGTAGTCGATTCCCAGTTGCTTCAATCGCCGCATTTGTTCAGCAGTTGCTCCATAGATAGAAGGGTCCCCTGAATGTACGCGGGCGACGTCATATCCAACACTGCGAGCTCGTTGAAAATACTCCATTTGCTGATCTAAATTGAGTTCCGCAGAGTTAACAATTTCCGCATCCAGCCGGCAATGGGTCAAGACTGCAGGTGGTACTAGCGAACCGGCGTACAACACCAGCGGCACTCTGGCAAGAATTTCTGCACCGCGTATGGTGATCAAATCTGACGCACCCGGCCCTGCTCCTATGAAGTACACCTTCATACCCAACCTCCTGCGGCTTGCACTAGGGGACCCCGATACTAACCTCCTCCACTGGCAACTCAGCAACACGATCTGACAAAATTGCTGCTCCTCTTCGCAGCCCTTTGCCGTCTCTTCTAATCAAAATCGTTGACAAATAACCGATCGAATCGTCCGGCTCAAATTCCACCAGATTGTTCGAGCGCACCTCGCCGGGCAAGCCAAGCCGGCTCGCGAAAACACAATTGCCTATCACCCCTATGTGTTTGAGGAGCCCCAGTACGTCGTTAAGTCTCTTCCCTATTTTCATAAGAACTACCACATCGTGAGTCTCGATCTGGCGACGCAAAACAGCCATATCATCCGGACACGGTAGTATAAGCGTTGTTTCCTTTCCTTGACCCAAAGGCCAATCAAAGGCCGCAGCGAGCGCGCAATAACTGGTAATTCCAGGAAACGTTTTATGCTCCAAATCGGGCAACGCTCTAAGCAACGCTCCCACCAGATAACCGTAGGTTGAATACGTTAAAGAATCACCGATGGTTAGGTAAGCAACTGTTCTGCCATCTTTGAGGTCGCGAACAATATCTTCGGCCAAGCGCCTATAGTGCTCTTCCACCTCAGCCCGATCCGGATCCATGTTGTAAATTATTTCTTTGAACTTGCTTTCGGGTAAACCCAATCCATTCAAGCACTGTTTGGCAATCGATCTGTCAACATGTTTCGCCCGCGGAACCAAAATCAAATCTGCTTGCTGCAATGCCGAAAAAGCAGCAAGTGGTATCATTCCGGCCGGGCCGGGGCCTACACCAATTCCAAAAAATCTTCCCAGGCCGCCGCTCATCTGGCACCTCCAAGAGGTGTACCGTTCATTCCGAAAAGGCGGACATAGATGCGCTTTACCCTACGGCTTCTCGTCCCAATAATCGCTTCTAGACGATCCTCGACGGCCAGCCAGAGGCGAGTCGCCTCCTCGCTACTTCCCAGTTGTTCCACAATCGCTTCGACGGTCTTTGCTTCCTGTAATTGAGTCAGCTGGGCGCTATTTAATGCCACTTCACCGGCAACGCCAGCTATGGCCTGAATGGCCATGGCACTTTTGCTTGAATGAGTATCCCAAACACCATCTAGTATCTTCGCCAATTTTCCAGGGTGGCCGAGCAACCACAACTGATCAAGCTCCCTTTGTTCTTCGGCCAAGGTCGCTTCGGCGCAATCCAGAGCAAAACCGACAAAGTTAGCGATTTGCACGATCCTCTTCTGCGGCAGACTCAATTTATTCTTTGCAAAAGAGAGACCAATATTGCCTGGCATGAAGGCAACAGTTTGGCCGGCAGCCAGGGCTACTCTGATGTAAACTTCAATGGAAGCTTTATAGGCGGCCAAGGACATGGGTTCGACTATGCCGGTGGTGCCAAGTATGGAGATACCACCAACAATACCAAGCCGGGGGTTGAAAGTGCGTTTGGCGATCGCTTCGCCATTCTCGCAACCAATGATCAGGTCATAGCCGGGATTGACTCTGCCATCCAATATCTCATGGACGGCCTGAATCATCATTTGCCTCGGCGCCGGATTGATCGCTGGTTCACCGACGGCAACTCTTATGCCGGGCTCGGTCACGGTGCCTACGCCTTCGCCTGCCAGAAAGCGTATGCTACCCAGATTATTTCGGCGAACGGTGCAAACGATGGTCGCGCCCCTGGTGTTATCAGGATCATCTCCGGCAAACTTAACCACTTCTGCCCTTACACCCAGATCGCCGAGATTCTCGATACGGGCTATCGGTATGACAAGGAAGTTTTGCCGGCCTGGTAGAGTAACCCTTACCCTGTCCTCGATTTCTCCGTCCTCCAAAAGTTTTACCGCGGCTTTGACGCCGGCCGTAGCACAGCTCCCAGTAGTCCAACCGCGCCGTAGTCCGTTTTCGGCTGGTTTTTTCAGATCTAGTTCTTGCGCTTCCATTGCTCTCATGCTTCCGCCAACCGATTTACAGCGCCAATCATCAAACTATTGATCACGGCAGCGGCCCAACCCGAACCACCCTTAGTACCGCTATTTGTTATGCGCGGCACATGCAGGCATAGGCGCAATTCGTCTTTGCTCTTTTCCGTACCAACAAAACCAACCGGAAGCCCGATGACAAGCTGGGGACGCCAGCCATTGTTCCGTACTAGCCTGAGCAATTCCATTAGTGCCGTCGGTGCATCCCCGATCGCGACAATGACATCATTACCGAACAACTCGAAGGCGCGTCTTATGCCGATCGCAGAGCGTGTTTGTCCGGTAGCCGAGGCAGAGAGTTCAGTTTCGCGATCATGAACACCACACCATGTAATAACCTTTAGTTGCCTCTCGAGAGTTCTATTAATACCGCTGCGCACCATAGTGACGTCGGTAATAATCTGCCGGCATCGCAGTACGGCCCGAACACCTGCTTCTACCGCACCCGGGGAAAAGAAAAGCTGCTCTATAATGCTGAAGTCGCCCGTCGTATGCACGAGCCTTTGAGCAATGTAGCGCTCTGGCTCAGCAAAATCGGACCAATCGCGTCCGGATTCGATGATGCTAAAACTTTCACGCTCAATCGGATGTGGCTGGTATTTCTTCGCGATCGTAAAAGCGCCATCGTTTTCGCTCTTTAGAGAACGACCTGGTTCGGTACACGGCTGCGGTATACCCACTTGAGACTCAAAACCGACAATCTCCACTCTGTACTTACATAAGGAGCAATTCATATGGGCGCGCCCCTCGACACCTTCTTTAGCCCGCTCGAGAAAAACGTCAGCAACGTCTGAATGAATGCCCAGGTAGTCAGCTTTCAAAATCTCCGTTAAAGGTGCGCGCTTTCTAGCGGCATCTGCGGCGGCATAGATGCGTTTGATCAAAATTCCGTCGAACAGTAGATAGGGCAAGACAATCAGCCGTTTGTGGCCGAGGCGTAAAGCCTGTCGAAGTCCATCGGCGACGGCAGGCTTTGCTGTACCCGCATAACAGACGAAAGAGGCTGCAAAACCCATTCCTTCCTGGAGCATCCTGGCCAATTTGGCGATTTCCGCGTTAGCATCAGGGTCAGATGTGCCTCGCCCCACCACCACCAAACAAGTCTGCGAGCGCCTGAGCGATCCTTTCGCTGTCGCTTCGGCCTCTATGATCCTCTGCTGGCACAGCCTAATTAACAGCGGATGCAGTTCCATCACTGCGCCAAAATGCAGGTCGGTACCAGGAAATTGTCGTCGCAGTGAATGCAATTCGCCGGGCATGTCATTCTTAGCGTGCGTGGCTGCTGCCAAGAGGGCGGGCACCACAACCACTCGTGTTGAGCCGGCGGCAATGCTTGATTTGACCGCTTGACCTATGGTCGGCGAAGCAAACTCCAAAAAACCGTGGTCGACACGCCGGCCCAGGGCACGCTGGCGCACCACTGCGACCAATTCTTCGAATTGCCGAACACCATCGGGATCGCGACTACCGTGACCCGCAAGCACGATCCCATAATCTTCTGACTGCTCTGGGATCGTGCTTGCGCTCATTTCACTGGCTCCTCAATGATTTGACTCGCCATAGGTGTCTTTGTACGAATCAACATAATACTCATATCGGAAAAATCAAGAGTGCAATCCGCTAACTTGCCATACCAGGTGGCCTCGTCGATGGTGAGATTTTCCCAGACCTCGACGGGATGATCACCTGCGATTCCGTACTTTAGAAGAAAATCAACTATGTCTTTGGGCATGAAGTCCCAAGGCCGTGGCAGGACGATTGCATTACGGCCGTCCTTAATTGCATTTAGCAAGTGGCGCTTGAACGGTTCCAGATCACCGCGGCGATGAAAAGTGAGACAGGTCGTCTCATCGAAGCAAACCTTGGCGCGGGACGCCAGGATCTGCACAGATGAAATCCCGGGTATAGTTTCCACCTGGTGTCCGCAGGCAGCCTCGACCCGTTCCAGAAATTGGAAACCGCTAAAATGCGGGTCTCCCATAAAAGCAACGACGCAGCGCTCGCCGGCGTGATGAGCTTGAGAAACCACTTTCAGTTTTTCAACCTGGTCTTTGTAGCCCATGCTGACAATTCGCGTGTCGTTAGACAAAATTGGTCGCACGAGATTAACGACTGTCTCAAATCCAGCCACTAAATCGGCCGAACGCAAGTGAGTCGACGCCAGCTCTGTCAAATAGCGAGGATCTCCTGGTCCGATGCCGACGCAGATAATCATGGCAACCTGCCTGAACCGGACAAGTAGGTGGCCGTCTCTTTTAACGCTGCCGCATCCTCGATTACTTTGCCCACTATGATCACAGCTGGACTAGCCATTCCGCTTTGCAGAACTGCTTTTGGCAGTTCAGATAGAGAAGTAATTAGAGAGCGCTCCTCGGCCAGGGTGGCCTGCTCAACGACAGCCGCCGGCATCGTCGGCGGCATGCCCGCCTTGATCAGGCGTTCGACAATTTGATGCAAGGTTCGCATACCCATATAAATTACAAGCGTCGAGCCGCTTTCAACCAGGGCCCGCCAATTAGGCTGGGCACTTTCTCGACTCCTTCCAGTGACAAAGGTGATGCTGTGCGCATAGTCCCGGTTGGTCAAGGGAATGCCCAGGGTTGCAGGTGCTGCCAGTCCGGCCGTAATTCCGTTGACGATCGAAACTTCAATGCCGTACTCGCTTAACACCTTAAGTTCTTCATGAGTGCGAGCAAAAATCAATGGATCACCACCTTTGACCCGAGCAACGCACTTGCCCTCGGACGCCAGCGAAATCATCTGTTTAGATATAAAGATCTGAGGAGTAGATCTTCCTCCTCCCCTCTTGCCAACGCGAATTACTGGCGCTCCTGGTTTGGCAAATTGCAGAATTTCCTGGTTGACAAGATCGTCGATGAGAATTACATCGGCTGCGCTAAGTGCTTTGACAGCTTTTAAGGTGAGTAATTCGAGATCACCGGGTCCAGCACCGATCAAGAAGACTTTACCAGTTGCCATAAACGTACTCTCATCAAACAGGCTGCCAACTATCGAGCAGTTTTTTTGCCGCTCTTTAATTTACTGCGGATCTTAAGGCTTAGCGAGTCAACAGAAACGCTTTCTAAGCTAAGGTGTTCAGCTTTTAACACTTTGGCAAGTTCCTGCGCTTTACTGAAACGCAGGTAACCAGATTCGGTATCAATGACTAGAGAGGGAACGCGCAGTTCCAAAAGTTCCTCCGCAGCAATCAAAGTATCTTCCCAGGCATCTGAGCCTTCACTCACCGGTACATTGGCCTTGCCATCAGTCAATAATATGATTAACGGTGCAAAGGCTCTGTCACACTGGGAATCGATCAGCAGTTCATAGGCGAGAGTCAGTGCCTGAGCAAGCGGTGTTCTACCACCAGTCGGTAACTCTTTCAGCCTGGTCTGTGCCGTTTCAATACTTCGGGTAGGTGGCAAGAGCAAAGTCGCACCCTCACCGCGAAAAGCGATCACGGCAACTTTGTCTCTGCGTGTATAAGCATCATCCAGCAAGTTAATCACAGTTCCTTTAACAAGTTCCATTCGTTTTAGAGCGGCCATGGAACCGGATGCATCAACGACGAAAAGCACAAGGTTCGCGTTTTTCACGACCTCCACTTTCTCGTGAAAGTCGGCTGCAGAAACATCAAGGCTGCCGGCATTTCTAAGAAGTGAGTGGTGCACAGTTGCGTTAACGGCAAGCTTGTTCGGATTTTGGTTCAGCGTCGCTCTCAGGAAGCGCCCTTCTCGAAGCCCTCTGGTAGTCGATCGCCTACCATCCCGGCCTGTCTCACCATCTGTATTTATTTCGATTCGAACGGGATTACCCGAATTCTTGACGCTAAAAATCTTTTCTTCTGGCGGTTCTTGAAATGGGTTTTCCGAATTCTCGTCTGACGGATCTTCTTGCTGCTGCTCACCTTCTTCTACCTGCTTGGCCAGCGCTTCTTTGATCGATTGGTCAAGCTTGTCTTGCTCCAACTTAGACTGATCCGAGCCTCTGCGCTTCAAGCGGTGAGGCAAAGCAAGTTGGCAGGCTGTTCGTATATCCGCCAAATCCACCTCTTCTCGACCCTGGAGGGCCGCTAGTGTGCGAGCCACTTTGCAGACAATCAGGTCGGCTCTTAAACTCCTGGCGCCTAATTCACAACAAAGCTCGCTTACAATAGTTACCAGTCGATCAGCGAGTTGAACGGATGGCAGTAGTTGAATTGCTATGCTCACCTGTCTTCTCAGTTGCTCCTGCTGCCCCTGCCATTGCCGTTCAAAGCCCTGCGGATCTGCTTCAAAGTTCATGCGCCTGCGCACTACTTCCGCTCTTACCTCACTCTCTGACGGAGCCTCCACTTCGATCATCATGCCGAATCGATCGAGTAGTTGTGGGCGTAGATCACCTTCTTCCAAATTCATCGTCCCGATGAGAGCGAACCTGGCCGGATGAGAAATCGACAGTCCTTCTCGCTGTACAGAGTTGACACCCATAGCAGCCACATCTAAAAGGACATCAACCAGGTGATCGGCCAAGAGATTCACCTCGTCTATATAAAGAATGCCTCTGTGGGCAGCAGCAAGCAGTCCCGGTTGAAAGGCTTTCTTTCCTTCTTTGAGCGCCCGTTCAAAATCTATACTGCCGATGACCCTATCCTCGGTGGCGCCCAGGGGCAAATTCACAAACGGCGGCGGCATAAGGATGTGTTCGCTAGCGTCATTGCACACGTCGCATACGTCCACCGGCTGTTCAGGAGGACAATTGAAGCGGCAACCCGGAACTCGGCTTATAGATGACATAATTTCGCCCAGCCCGCGCGCCGCTGTACTCTTGGCAGTCCCCTTGTCGCCCCTGATTAACAAACCACCCACGCCTGGGTTGACAGCGCAAACCAATAAAGCTGTTTTCAGATTATCTTGGCCGACAAGCGCGGCAAAAGGAAAAGTTTTCATCGGGCTGTCTCCGGCATTTTCGGCAGTTCGCCGCGGGCTTCCAGTTCCGCCTCGCTACTTAAATAAAGCTGGCGTAGTCTGGATAGTGTATCGGATTTTGGCTCCGACCACATTCTCCGATCGACAGCTTCCAGAAGTCTTTCTGCTATGGCGTTCAGCGCCCAGGGGTTGCTTTCGGAAAAGAACTCTTGAATAGCCGGATCAAGCGCATAATTCTTAGCAATATCTTCGTACATCCAATCGTCAAGGATTTCACTTGTAGCGTCATATCCGAATAGATAGTCAACGGTGGCGGCCAGTTCCAGCCCCCCTTTGTAGCCGTGTCGCTTGATCCCATCCAGCCATTTGGGGTTGACCACGCGCGTACGGAATACGCGCAGAGCTTCTTCTTTCAGGTCGCGTATAACCGGTCGAGCTGGGTCTTGTGAATCGCCAAAATAGTGGCGCGGCCGTCTGCCCGTCAGACTCTTAATCGTAGCAATCATGCCACCATGAAATTGCAAGTAGTCATCGCTGTCAAAGATGTCGTGCTCGCGATTGTCTTGATTATGAAGAGCGATCTCTACTTTGGCCAGTCTGTGCCGAAACTCATCCATCGCCTTCAGTCCGCTTTCGCTTTGCGTGTAAGCGTAACCACCCCAATTGACATAAGCCTCGGCAAAGTCAGTTGCATCGTTCCAGTTTTTCTCGTTTATCAATGGCAAAATGCCGGCTCCGTAACTGCCCGGTTTAGATCCGAATATACGGTAAGAGGCACGCCGCTCAGCATCCTCGAGATCGACACCTTTATCCACAAGCTGTTTCAAATCTTCCAGAAAATGTTTTCGTACAAAGTTTTTCCCCGGTTCCTCATCGCGCAATAGTACCGCTTGTACGGACTGGTCAATTAAATCGATCAAGTGTTGGAAGGCATCCCTGAAAAATCCACTGATGCGAACGGTAACGTCGATGCGTGGACGCCCTAATTCTTCCAATGGGATCACTTCAATGCCATTTAATCGCCGGTTCTCGGATTGCCAAATAGGACGAACTCCTAAAAGAGCAAATATTTCGGCGATATCATCACCATGCGTCCGCATGGCACTTGTTCCCCAAACACTGATAGCAACGGTTTCCGGATATTGACCCGTCTCCTTAAGATGCCTGCGCAAAACTTCTTGGGCAAGCTGCTGACCGACGCGCCAGGCGGATTGAGATGGCAGGCTACGCGGATCTACCGAGTAAAAGTTTCGCCCGGTGGGAAGAATATGCGCCATACCTCGGGTCGGGGCACCGCTTGGTCCGGGCGGTATATAAAGACCGTTCAGGCCATTGAGTAAATTCTCGATTTCTTCGTTTGTTCGTCTCAAATTTGGCACCAATTCACAGCAAGTAAATTTGAGTGTACTGACAATATCCTTGACGTCATCCGACACAGTTAATACCTGTTTAACTGCTTCCTTAATTTTCTCCGGATTGAAATTGTGGAAATGCAAACTCTCATACAGCCGGTGGCAGAGGGTATCGATGAATTCCAATGCATCCGCCGAGGTTATCAGCGATTTGGCAGCCAATTGCTTTGCTTTTGAAGGAACTTCTTGAAGTTTGTCGCCCTTAGCCTCTAGCAATTCTTCCAATTTAAATCCAATTCGTTTTGCCACTCCGCTCTGAAGAGAAGGGATGTCGAGATTCGCCAATCTTGTAAGCGAACATAGCATGTCAACCAGGGCACCGTCCGTCGGGGCTTGTCCCAACGTATGCAAGCCATCACGAATCTGGGCAGCACCCAGTTCACAAAGATAAGCATCGATATCCTGAATCAAATGTGATACCTTCACGCCGTCCATCGCAGCAAGCGATACTGGCACGCCATGGGGTGCTAGCTCATCGTTCCATTCGTGGTCATGGTCATGATCATAATCGTGGTCGTGGTCGTGGTCGCCGTCATGGACATGGGAATGATCATGGTCATGGTCATCGTCGTGGTCGTCATGCCCATCCTCATGGTGGTCAACAATCAATTTGAGATCCTGGTCGAGGTTGGATTTCTTGATCAAGTCCCAAATTTGCTGCTGGAGAAGCGGCAACTTTGCCGGATCCAACATTTCCACTTGGTAGTAT
This sequence comes from Candidatus Melainabacteria bacterium, assembly GCA_003175915.1. Classification (GTDB taxonomy): domain Bacteria; phylum Cyanobacteriota; class Vampirovibrionia; order Obscuribacterales; family Obscuribacteraceae; genus PSRH01. Next base: position 16,916 of record PSRH01000267.1, read on the forward strand.
TCGTCTACCAATTGAGAAAGTTCGGCCAGAATCCCATAAGTTTCCGCCGATGTCATAGGTGGTGTCAGGTGGTCGACAATCACAGCATGAGCTCTGCGCTTCGCCTGCGCACCTTCACCAGGGTCATTGAGAATGAAAGGATAAAAAAGAGGCATGTCCCTCAGCAGTGCATCCGGGAAGCAATCTGATGATAAGCCAACTCCCTTTCCAGGCAACCATTCAAGTGTTCCATGCTTGCCAACATGAATAATGGCATCGGCTTGCCAAACAGCATCCAGCCATTTATAGAGCGCATAATAATGGTGCGTCGGTGGCAGATCCGGCTGGTGATAAATGGCATTCGGGTCCATGCCATAACCTCGCGGCGGCTGAAGGACAAGCACGGCGTTTTCTCTGGCTATGCCAGCAATGATCAAATGATTATCATGCAAATAAGCCTCTCCAGGAGGCTCGCCCCATTGCGCCACCATTTTCGTGCGCAAAGATTGCGGCAGTTCATTAAACCACTCTTTGTATTGCTGAGCGGATACTCTAGCCAATGCGTTTTTGCATTGGTCCTCGCTGAGATAGGTTTGATCGTAAGATCCACAGTCGATCAGCTCATGAATTAACTTCGTTCCACTTTCTGGTAAAGCACCAACTTCATAGCCAGTTGCGTGCATGGCTTGCAGCAGGTAACGAACCGATTCCGGCGCATCCAGACCAACGGCATTGCCAATCTGGGATGCTTTGCTAGTGACGTTGGTAAAGACAAAAGCAATCCGTTTGTTTCTGTTCGCCAAGCTGTTCAGCCGATAAAGACGCCATGCAATACCAGCAATACGGTCTAATCTGTCCTCTAAAGTCGTGTAGTCGGCCGCTTGCCATTTTCCACCCTTCTGCTTGAATGAAATCGGCACCGTTACTATGCGTCCATCAAATTCCGGGAGTACAACATTCATGGCTGTATCGAGGGGGCTGAGACCGCGTGACGAATCCAGCCATTGTTCGCGTGTGGCACCACAACAGATGCTTTGCAAGACAGGCACATTTAGCAACGCAAGGACATCTTGAGATTTCTTGGAATCCTTCCCATTCAGGTTCACCTCATTCATCGAAAAGGAGGTCGTATTGATCAACACGTTGATAAGGTTAGTGCCCTGGTTCGTAAAAAATTGAAAGGCAGGTGGGAGCTCTCCATCGCCTTGTTCCGCTGTCTTCAATGATGAAGTAAATACCGGTAAGGCGCTCATGCCACGTCGTGTCAGTGCTTCAACTATGGCATCAACAAATGCCGTGTTGCCGCTCAGCCAATGGGCTCGATAGAAGGTAATGCCTACAACCGGCTTGCCGTTGCCGACCAATTGCCTCCACTCTTCGATGGTTGGTAACTCCCCCAACTCAGGGTGATAAATACCATGTTGCGCCAGAGGCTTTGGTGGATCATAACCAAACTCTGTAAGCAGAAAATGATCAGAAAGAAAACGAAATAGTTGGCCGATATTGGCAATGCCACCGGCTTGAAAATAGGCAATTGTCTCGTGAATTACTGCCGGATCCACGTTGCTCAAGCAGGTCATTTCCGGGTCGAGTTCACCCGTGCCACTAATCACAATTAAGACCTTAGACGAACTTTGACAGTAGTCGACCAGTTCGCGAATGCCAACCACGCTACCGCAACGCCCAAGTATCCGCACGACAACCAATCTTGCTTCGGCCAATTTTGAGCGTATTACTTGCGCCGGCTCCAAGTCGCCGGCCAGCTCTTGTAGATGCAGCCCAACTAAATCGGGAAACTCGTCCGGCAAGCCATGAGCTGCTTTGGAGAGCATCATCAAATCGCTTTCCGCATGACTCAGCAAAGCTATAGCAGAACCGTTATTCACACACCAGATCGCCCACGGGTCTATTAACCGTCAGCCAATTGCTTTCTTCCAAAGGCAATTCGCTTCGTTGGCTAGATATGATAAACGCCGTTGGTAGCTTAAGGCAATCCCCCGCGAAAGATCGCTTACTGCTTGAGGTTGCCCATTTGCTTACAAAGATCTGGGAAATTCGATTGGCTTTGGTGATATTGCATAAACAGGAAGGCAAAAGGTACTACCAAAAATGCCAGAAGTAAGACCACTCGTCTTACTGCTTCATCAGACACCCAATCGAAGAAACTGCCTGCGTGCGCCGGTTCCCTGGCCGGCGGATCAGCTCCTTTCTGTGATTGTTCCTCTTGCGACGAAGCTGGGCCGGCCCCATCTGCCTCGCCCGCTGTACTCACGGGTCCGAAAGACAATTGTCCTTTGCGAAAGAGATGCCAAGCTATACGCTCAGTTATGGATTTCTTGCTGACAAATCCGACAATGTGACTATCTAAATTATGTGGGGATAAATTGTCACCCATTACAAAGAAATGTCCTGCCGGAACAATAACAGGCGAGCTATTGTTCACAAAGGGACGGTAATGACCACTGCCTAAGTCGCCGAGTGTCTTCAATTCATACTGGCGACCAGAAGCCCAAGTTTGGTTCAGCGGCTTGCCATTTATATGTACTAGTCCGGATATAACTTGGACCTGCTCCCCTGGCAGACCAACAATTCGTTTTGCCAATGTCAAACCGAACACATATCTAAAAAACTCGACAGTGGGTGAGTGTGTTGATGTTGAATACAATTCTTTTATCTCATTGGGAATGAGATGCACCAGATCCTTATTCAGCTTGAAGCACACGATCTCTCCGCGTCGGAAAGGTCGACCCAACAGTTTCGTCAATCGTTCCCCAATCAAAACATCTCCATCCGAGATTGCAGGCATCATCGAAACACCAACTGCCGGCAAAAAAGAGACAAATATCGCACAAACAATCATGATGCCAAGCACAACAGGGAGTATTGGCACACCAATGCTTGCCTCAGAGGAATCAAGCTGCCCTCTTAAAAATATGCAGAGACATAGTAAACACAGTAATGGGAGTGTTGCCGGATTAAGTGGTGTCATGCGCCTGAGCGGCAACCGGTAACGTGGATCAGGAACCGCATAAGAACGTTTCGCCGCTGACACAGCAGTAGAAACTTCACGAGTGGGTGGGTGCAACTTAGCTTGCAATTCGGCTAAAGTAGTTGAATGTTGAATCGCAATCTTTTGTAGAAGCTTCTCTTCTATTAATTGGCCGGTCAGGTTGAAACTTTTCAACACTGATAGAGCAACAGACGTTTTATCACTAACTAAAGCCAATAACAGGTGAACATTATCGATCTGCTTATCTCCCAGGCTTTCCGCCACGAATCTGCCTTTAAGCAAAAGATTCACACCCTGGTGAGCAAGTACGACAGGTCCGCCAATTTCGGCAGTACCTCTGCCAATGTGACTGTCCACTTCAGCCCTCGCACGCTCCACTTCTACACCACATTCATGAAGTACTTGGGCAGCAATGTCGGAGCCAGCAATCAATCCGAGCAGGATTTGTTCACGCTCAACATAGTTTCGCCCCAAACGACATGCTTCTTCTTTCGCTCGTTCAATTGCTTTCGTTGCTTCATCAGTGAGATCAAATGGTTTCTTTTCACTCGAAGCTATCTCTTGAATGGGAACAGCGTTAACTTGGCAATTTTCCAAGATGACTAGGAGATGTTCCTTCAGCCGATCAGTATCTACTCCCAAATTCTTTAGAGCGTGAAATGCCACTCCTTGTTCTTCTTTGAGGATAGCGAAGAGAAGATGCTCAGTGCCAACATAATTCTGTCCCAATCGCAGGGATTCTTGGAAGGCAAACTCGATAATACGCTTCGCTCGGGGAGTAAATGGTATCTCGTCTCCGACCTGCTGGTTGCCGCGTCCAATTATCTTATCTATTTCCGCGCGGGTTTCGACGAAAGTTACTCCACTAGAGGTCAGAACGCGGGCAGCTATTCCAGTCTCTTCAGCAATCAAGCCCAGGAGCATTTGTTCTGAGCCGACATAGTTATAGCCAAGGCGGCGAGATTCCCCTTGAGCAAGCATAATCGATTTAATGGCTGTCTCGGTAAAAACTTCGAACATTAGGCGGCTAATAAGTGAATCCGGTGTTTCGTACGTTCAAAAACATAGGCACGGCAAACCTATAATCATCTTCCACGATTTCCGCCAATTTACACATCATTTGACAACAGCCGTCTACCGGGAGAATCGGTCACCTGCGTGGTTCATTGGGTTTTCGTTAAAGTTCCTTCCACGCCAGAAACTAACCAGTTCATCTTCCCTAGCCAATCGGTATTGACGTTCTGGCCAGTCGACAAGCGCACAAGGCCATCACGGTCTCTAAGTGGTCCCTTGAACACCACCAGTTTGCCCTGCTTGATTTTTTCTGCCAAAGCAACTGCCTCATCCTGGACTTTTTTTGGAACCGCCGTCCCAAAGGGCGCAAGTTTGATGCAATCGTCTTTCATACCGTAAAAATTAGAGCTAGAGTGCCAAGTATGATTTTCTACGGATTCTGTGACTTTCTCGTACAACGGTCCCCAGTTCCAGGCACCACCGGTAAGCCAGCTTTTTGGCAGTAACTTGTGTTGATCTCCATTGGCACCCACGGAATAAACGCCGCTGTGCTCGGCGGTACCCAATACAGGCTGATATGCACCAATAGTCGCTAGAACATCGGCGCCGCCGTCGATCAGTGCCCGGGCTGCTTCAGATTCAGCCGGGGGATCGTACCAGTTACCGATCCAAATTACCCGTACCGTCACCTTAGGATTGACGGAGCGGGCACCAAGTGTATATGCGTTGATTTCTTGCAATATTTGATTGATCGGGTGGCCTGCGACAAATCCCAACTTGTTAGTTTTCGTCATACGACCCGCTACTACGCCAGTTACATACATCCCCTCGTGCATAGAGCCGAAATATGTGCCAACGTTCTTCGTACCACCAGGACGATTGACCTGCATGAACACCACATCCGGATGCCGCGCAGCAACGCGGAGAACCGGCTCCATGTAGCCGTATGATGTAGCAAAAATCAATTTGTTACCTTGAGAAACCATCTTCTCGAGCACGCGTTCTGCTTCGGCGCTTTCTGGTACATTTTCGGCCTCAGTGGTTTCGACTCTCCTCCCTAGTGCGGCTTGAACAAATAATCGCCCATTATGGTGAGCTTCATTCCAGCCACAATCAGTTACGGGGCCAACCATGATAAAGCCCACCCTCAATGGGCCACCTGCAGGAGGAGCCGAGTCAACCGGTAAGAGTGACAATTGTGTAAAAAAGAGTGCCACCAGCAAGAGCAAGCTTGCGCACCACCCGATAGTCCATTGATCAGTTTGTCGTCTTTGCGCTTTCATTTATCCCTCGAGTGTGCACAGAATTGCTTTTCCTACCCAGGCATTGCCAGATAATATCTAGATTCAAAGATTCTTCGAGTCCATCAGCGATAAGATCTATATTCCTTTCCCGTGCTGTCATGTAATCGCATTTTGTCGGAGCTTTTAATCCAGTCCAGAATAGAATCGCACTGAGAGCTTCAGCACGATCGAAGATTCCGTGTAAATAAGTACCCATTGTTTGACCGTCTTGAGATACAGCCCCATCGCTCCGCCCGTTCAAGAAAACGGCCGGACGTTTGAGAGCTTCTCCTCTGCTTACGCCCATGTGAATTTCATAACCACTGACTGGCGAAGAGTCGATCGCCAGCCTGCCGTCCACCAAGGCCAATTGTTTGCGCTCGGCCAGGATAGTTTCCATTTGCAATAGCCCCAGTCCCAGACTACTTCCTGTGCCTGACTCCACACCGGCAGGATCGTGAATATACTGGCCAAGCATCTGGAAGCCTCCACAAATCCCAAGTAACTTGCCACCATAGCGCAAATGGCGAAGAATCTCAGGTTCCCACCCTTGCGCTCTCAACCACTCTAGATCTTCTCTGACATTCTTGCTCCCCGGCAATATGATCAGATCGGCATTGCCTAACTGATCGCCGGTTTGGGCAAAGCGCAGATCAACCTGGGGATGTAAGGCAAGAGGTTCAAAGTCAGTCTGATTACTGATTCTAGGAAAGCGCATCACAATTATGCTGATTGTCGCCTGTTCGCTTGCTGCTTTCTGTCCGGCCAGATTGGACAGGCTATCTTCTGCATCAAGCATTAGTCGATCGAGGAACGGCACAACGCCAATCACCGGTTTGCCGGTGCGCTTCTCCAACCAATCAATTCCAGGTTTGAGAATTTCCAAATCTCCGCGGAATTTATTGATGACGAAGCCTTTTACCAAGTGTCGCTCCTCTTCTGTGAGGAGTTCCATGGTACCGATGATTTGCGCAAACACACCACCGCGATCGATATCGGCGACTAAAATTACTGGACAATTGATCGCCTGGGCAAAACCCATGTTGGCAATGTCACCGTCTCGCAGGTTGATTTCCGCAGGGCTACCGGCACCTTCAATCAAAATAAAGTCGAAATCGGCCGCTAAACGATTATAAGATTCCAGCACAAGCGGCAACAGCTCTCGCTTGTAATCGTGATATTCAGCCGCATCGATCACCGCTTCCCGTACTTTACCCTGGACAATCAGCTGTGCACCACGCGTGGTGCTAGGTTTAAGGAGCACTGGATTCATGTCGATGCCCGGTGCCAGGCCGCAGGCTTGCGCCTGCAGAGCTTGGGCGCGTCCTATTTCGCCTCCATCCACGGCAACAGCGCTATTAAGCGACATGTTTTGAGGTTTGAACGGAACTGTCAAGAGATGTCGCCGTTTCAGCAATCGACACAGACCGGTAACCAGAGCGCTTTTGCCGGCGTTCGATGTAGTACCTTGTATCATTAACGGGCGTGCTGGCATCTACGCCTCTGGTCTTCTCGGCTTAAGCATGATTTCCGCAACCATAGTGCTCATGGCAGTTCTGCTCGACCAACTGGTTGGGGAACTACCTCGCTGGCATCCTCTGGTTGGATTCGGCATATTGGCCCAGGAGGCAGAACACCGTCTCACCGTTTCACAATCCCCTTCGCAGCCCCCGATTATAACTCGGCTAAAAGGGGTTTTGGCTGTATTGCTCACTTGTCTTCCGTTTGCGATCATCGCCTTCCGCTTGGGGCTCATTCACTACCTTGGTCCCTTGTTCAGTATCATCATCCTTTACTTGGCAATTGGTGCAAAAAGCTTGCGCCAGCATGCCATTGCCGTGGCGGAAGCATTGGCATCGGGCAACTTAAATGCAGCCCGGTCGCGGGTCGCATTGATGGTCAGTCGCGACACTTCGGCAATGCAAGATGGCGATGTGACAAGGGCCGCAATCGAATCAGTACTCGAGAATGGTAATGATGCTATATTTGGCACCTTATTCTGGTTTCTCTTAGCTGGACCCGGAGGCGCGGTGCTTTACCGGCTGGTCAACACATTAGATGCTATGTGGGGCTATAAGACTCCTCAATACCTTCACTTCGGCTGGGCAGCAGCGCGGCTGGATGATCTGCTCAATTTCATCCCAGCCAGATTGAC
>PSRH01000096.1 GCA_003175915.1 Candidatus Melainabacteria bacterium
GTCCGAGATAAGAGCTCTACTTTACCGTCATGGCAGTAAGTAAGCGCCCGTATGCCGTCCAGCTTGGGTTCGAAGAACCATCCTGTTTTATTGAATGGGGAATCTGCCAGGGTCGCTAACATGGGAGGCGCAAATCTGGGAAATGGTTTTTTGATTCCTTTGTCGGCAGTCATTGACCGTGGCTGGATGGGCTTGTGTGACTTCCTGCCTTTCTTGATGTCGTCAAGCGTTAGCCCACTAACGACAGATTGTTCGGTAGTCTTTTCACTCAGCGAGCCATCGGCAAAAGCATCCTTGTGTTTGATCACAAGCCAATCGGTTTCCTTGTTTTTAAGCCGAACCAGTGCCCATTCACCCTTTAGTTTTTCGCCGTTGAGAAAAAAGGTAATTTTTCCGTCTCTTAGCGCTTGGCGAACTAACTTCTCCGCTTCAATGCGATTCCTCTTCTTTTGTGGTTCGCCATGAAGAATCGGTTCGTAAGTGCCCTGGTCCCAGATGATTACCTCACCGGCTCCATAACCAGGGGCTGGAATAATGCCCTCGAAATTCCTGTATTCGAGCGGGTGATCTTCTGTTCTCACAGCCAGGTGCTTTTCGGATGGGTCGAGTGGTAAACCTTTGGGCACAGCCCAGGAGAGGAGGACACCGTCCAATTCCAATCGGAAGTCGTAATGAAGCCGGCGTGCCGCATGCTTCTGGATAACAAAGCGAAGTTGGGATTTTACCTTAACAGACGAGCGAGATTTCTCACCCTGAGGTTCGCTAGTTCTTGCGAAATCACGCATTTTCCGATACTTTTCCAGCACGCTTTTAGCTCCATTTTCCAATGGTCCAGCTTAGAAATTCAGCCTCTTGCCTTAGTTTCCAGTCACTCACCTGAGGCATATTTTGAGCTGTCCTGAAAAACCTCAGACGCTTGAATGGACGGGGGGTTCCTAGTTTACGGATAGCGATGGTATTGTCTGCGAGCCGGAGGCCGGTAACTTCAGAGTTATAACACAGACGCTGGATTGCAAAGAGGAGACGGTTACTTAGAATCTACGAAAGAACCGTGAGGACATTCCATATGTACAGGACACTAAGTGTAGACAACCAAGGCAGAATTGTTCTTGTAAACAGATTTCCTATGGATCATGATGGTACAGAACAAACAACCTTGGAAAAGCAAGAGGATATTAAACATCTGCGCCGCGTACAATCCACCAATTTCATTGGTCGGTCGGCTATTAGATTAGTTGATTTCTTTAGGCGCGGAAGGCAGCATGCTGCCTAGCAATGCAGTCAAGTAATAGAGGGGCGGTTTTGGTGGAACTTGCTTCCCCAGACCCAGTCTTATTGACTGATCAGTCTGACAGGAGTTGATCTCATGAAATCGAAAGTTTTGCTCTTGAGCTTGATGTCTGTGCTTATTTCTGGATGCAGCGAGCAGAGTAGGATTGAGTCCGAAAGAAAGCAAGACATTGAAGGTCAGAAAGCGGCGCAAAAGGATCTAATCGACCGACGTGCTAATGAGCTAAAGGAAAATGCTCAACGAGAAGGCAGCGAATCTTTGAGAACTTTAGACAATGAACAAAAGCAGTTGGAGTTAGAAAAGCGCGCGATTGATGATGAAAAGCGTGATATACAAAAGCGCACGGACTTTGCCAAAAAGAACATCGATGACCAATCGGCTGCATGCAAAAAGGTCGTTGATAACAACGCTCAAAGGGCCAAAGCTCAACTAGATAGCCTGAAGGTGCGATAACTCGAAGCCGTCTAATCAAGAGGCTTGGCGGCCAGAATCGTCTTCGAGATTGCTTTGTGGTTGCCCTCGCACAGATAATCGACTCGACGACGCAGGGCTCGAAGCGTCTTTGGTAGCTCGACCTTTATTGCTTCGCGAACTAACCATTGGGGCACCGGTATGCCTGGCTCTATAAAGAGGGAATAAGTGACACGCGATCTGCTGCCGTCATCGAGCGGCTCAATCTGCCAATAGCCTGTGAAGTCCTTCAGTGTTCCACCAATTCGCCTGAAGTCAATACGCTGATTGCGTGTATATTTTGATTCGACAATATAGGAAATGTGTGGAAAGAAGATACCGCAATCTACTTTGACTTTCATCAGGGAAGTATTCGGTTCGTCACATAACATCTCGATTTCTTTCATTCTTGGACATATAGAAGCCTGCAGCTCATAAGGATTGACCAGGATTGGCCAGATCCTGTGAGGAGATTGATCAATTTCGATGGTTCCGACTACGGTCTTGGCTGAGCCATGATTTTGAACCCGAACTAGAACATCACCAGGTTTTGAGTGGTTTCGGGAGGCAATGCTGGGAACTTCTACAGCGATAGCTTCTGAATTGAGATTCATGGTGGCAGAAAAGAGAAGAACGAAAACAAGTGCATGAATTTGAGGTGTGCGGCCGGTCATATTATAGGGTCTTTTGTTAAGTAGGACTGCACGAACGAATGGAAGTCCAAACGTCGTTCTCAGTAGGGTCAAATCGTCCAATGTCTACTGGAGAAGACTGGTAAACTACAAAAACGTTCCTTCTTGAAATTGAAACTAATCGACTAGATTCTCGTCGACTGACCCAAGGGTTTTGAGGACTCGATAATGCGTGGTGTATTCAACTATCTAAAGGAAGAACAGGACTTCGTTATAGCTAATCTTAGAGAGCTTGTTAAAAACCTTCCCGACAAGAATCGCGAAGAGGTCTTTGACGAGGTGAAACTCATATGCGACAAGTTGAGAGGTTATTTCAAGAAGCAGTCCAGCTTGCTCCTCGATGAGCTTGAGAATAAAGGCGAATACTCTGGATTGATCAAGAAGACAAAGAAAACCCACGATCGACTATTCGACGATCTGGAGAACCTGGTAATGATCCACGTTGACGAGCCTGGCTATCGAAGCTATCTTGCCAATTTGCTCAAAGACTGCGAGATTTATTTCTCAGCTTCGGATGAACTGTTTGCAAAGCTCGCTCAGACACTGCCTAAACCGGCTCTGAAGAGAATCAATGAGAAGCTGAGTAAGATCATCCACAGCGACGTTGGTTTCAATGCATTGCAGGCACCTGACGTGCAATCAAGCCAGGCTACGAGACAATCTTAGATTGCCTTTTAGGGGTGGAACCAAGTGCGCCTCTGCACGTCGGTTGCTACAGGGCACGGTGATTCAATCCGTAATGGATGTAACCTCGTCGAGGATTCACAAGTGCCCCAATTTATTTTGTTTCGGACACGCTGGCGGTCGTATTACTTGGGGTTTGCTTTTCTTTGATCAAACGTTGAATGGTCGGGATGGCTCGCTCGGCAGCAAGTTCACCTGCTCTGACGGCTCTGCGCACATAGTCGGCATTTTTGGTTAGAACCGGTATCGAGTTAACATCGGGATAAATTATAACGTCGGCGAATGGTAGCTGATGATCGTCATTCACTGCTAATACTATATCTGCCGTGCGCATTGCGATGCATCTTATGCGAGTGAACCGTTTGGCTGGTACAGGTCGCAGTGGCTCGTCTGCTACTACCGCAATTACTATATCTGCGCCACTCTGGCGAGCCGTATAGGCGGGCAAATTGGCCCGTATTCCCCCGTCTACAAAGAGTTTGTCATCAATGGGAACCGGCTTTAACAGAGGGGAGATTGCTGAGCTAGCATGAATTGCCGTTGCCAAGTCGCCTGAGGATATGGCATAGGCCTTCCCATCCAGCAAATTCGTAGCGACTGCTGAAAATGGCACCTTGAGGTTCTTGAAGCCGCGACTGGCGGGTGGAATTTTGCTTTCAAGGAACTTTTGAAACTTGTTACCACTATAGAAACCGGCGTAGCGATGATTGATTCGATCGCAAATGCGGACAAAAGGCATTAGTAGGAATCGTATCTGGAAAGGGGTTGGAACGTACGCTTTAGCCAGGGCCTTGTCCATCAGAATATTCTGTAGGTCATCTATTGGTACTCCCGCTGCGTAAAGCCCACCGACAACGGATCCCATACTGCAGCCAACTATCTCATCTATCGGAATGCCGGCTCGATTAAGCGCCCGAATTACGCCCAGGTGCGCGGCTCCTCGGGTTCCTCCGCCGCCAAGAGCAAGGGCAACGCTGGGACGCTTGCCAGGCTTCTCGATTAGGACGGGCTTGTCCGCTTCTGGTTCAACTTTTGTAGCACGGTCTACTACCCTTTGTTTGTCGTCCTTTTTGACGATCGGAGGAGGAGTGTCAATCGGCTTAGTCAATATTTGGTCTGAATCTTTGCTTTGGGCTGGCCAGTTACATGAGTTGTAGATGAGCAAGAAAAGACAACTCATAGCGAGTAATCGAGCAACCACGACCGTTTTGCTTGCCATATTGATGTTTCCCACGTTCTATAGTGCGTCCCGCCGGAGATAAACCTTCTCCCAATACCCAATAAGGCTTGATTTGTACTAGTTGATACAGAGACGAAAAATAAGGGCTACTGTTCCTCGCGTTCAACAGGTGTCACGCGAGTAGATCAGCCAGTGTAGCTGCATTTCTTACTGCACATGCGTTCGTATCATTGTTGAAGTAGACATACACAATTATGCCATCCGACTGCAAGCCTTTAATCTTGTTCGCTTCGGCTTTCAGTCGAGCGCGAGAGTAGTTGGGTGCATCGGCACCATCGCGCCCATGAAAACGAAAATACGTAAATGATGTAGTGATAACGTCGCTGCGAGGTAATGCTGGTGAATCTGCTATGCATAAAGCAGCGTTATGTTCACGTAGTAGCTCATACACTTCTTCGCAAAGCCATGACTTGTTCCGGAATTCAAATACCAGGGGAATTTTCGGAAAGAGTCTTTGATTTTCTTTGAATTCGAGGAATTCCCGCAATCGTTCTACATTCTTCTGCCATATGGGCGGGAACTGCAGTAGTAGCGGACCCAGGTGGTTGACTAGATTTTTGGTTGTTGTCATCATTCGCTTCCACGGATCCTGCGGGGTGGCTAGCTTTTTGTTATGGGTGAGGAATTTGCTTGCCTTTACAGCAAATTTGAAAGAATTGGGGACGCGTTTCGCCCAGGTCCGATATGTTTTCGGCGTGGGGAGCCGGTAGAAGGAATTATTCACTTCTACAGTTGGAAAGTGACTGGCGTAAAAGGACAACCATTCATCCGTAGGCAACGATTTGGGATAAAATCTGCCGCGCCAGGAATCGTAAGACCAACCAGATGTTCCTATGAGGATGTCCGACATCTTCGCTTTCTCCTGTTTGATCAGCGACTGCTATTTAGGCAAAATGTTTCTGTTAAGCAGGCGTTTAGACCGGAAGCGAGAACATGTTTCCAGAGGTCGCCGCAACTTTGTCGCCAGGCAGGATAATGCCGAAAAGATTCAAGGGATCGGATGCCGAAAGGGTAACTTTGCTATTGGTGGGTTGGCGGTTACGCATCAGGCGCAGAGACTCGAGAGCCACAGGTAAGGCAAATTGCTCACCGTTAAAGCCGCTAACGAAGCGACCACCGCGTACCTCGCCGCGCGCTTCCATCAAACGGAAATGGAACAACAGTGACCGCCAACTGGGAATATTTGCTTCGCGCATTAATAGGTCCCTGAATACGATACCATAGCGGTTCAGCAACATCCGGCAAGTTGCTTCTATCGCTCTGTCCCCTTCTGTGGCATCATGACCGTAGAGAAGCGACCATCTACCCGTACTGTCTCTCGGCCGGAGATGGCGACCCCTACCTCGGCCGGCCCGTCGCTGAGGGTCTATCAGAGCTCTTATATTGTCGAATCCGTCCGCGGTAATGACTCCGGCGGCCACCAGCTCCCAGAGCGCGGTTTCCACCTCGGCTTTTAGTAAATTAGTCGCTCTCACTATATCTGGAAAAAAGCTGGCTCCTCTTTGCGCCAGGAATTGCTTGACGGCCCGAGCGGCAGCGCTCAGGTTTAATTTCTCGGCCGTGCTGTTTTGCGTGTGTTGGGGTGTAAGCCAGTCGACATCGTCCCGGACGAAGAACGTTATCGGTGCCACACTGGTAGGAATTACTCTTCGACCGCGGCTATACTTTTTGCCATTGCCATTTGTAGTTGCCGTTAGGTCAGCGTCAGCCTCTTCGTTGGCAAGAGGGGCTGACTCCTTACGATACATTGCTGGGTGAGGAGACAGACGGCCCCAACCTATTGCCCCCGTCAAGCAGAGATTGTCTAAAATCTCTGGTTCGTAATCAGAGATTCGTCGTGCAAGAATGTGATCCTCCCAGGCATTGGCAGGAATTTCAAAACCTTGTAACTGTCTGATTACCTCTAGCGTCCCCCGCGCACCGGTCAACTGCGTGCCGGGTGCAACGTGCTGCCAGTGAGCTAACCAGCGAACAAAAATCGCAGGTGAAACCGGCTCTATCTGGCTACGCAGTTTGCTGATTGTCAGATTGTGAATGCGGGCGAGTAAACGCCGCTCGCACCATTGAATCAGGTCGCTTTGCTCGCTAGCAGGAATGTCAGTTCTAAAGCTGCCGCGCAGAACTGAACCGCTTGCCTCAAGTTTAAGCATGGCAATTTCAACTTCGCGAGGCGGCAGATGGAGTAGAGCGGACAGTTCTCGAGCCGTAGTTGGCCCCATATAGGTCATCCAACCCTGGACGATCTTGTGAATTACTTCTTCAGGAACTTGTACCTCAACCTTTACTTCAGGTAGCCGCCTTTGTACCTGAAAGTGCTCGTAGACGGATTGAAAGGCGCGCAGGCGCTCTGCGCAAACCCAAAGCGTGACACCGTTATTAGCTGTTGCTCTGGTAGCTCGTTGCTCCACTTCCAGTTCGCCCAGATACTTAAGCCATCTGCTCCTGGGAGACGGACAATTGAAGCCCGGTAGATCTTCCGGCAAAGCAATAACAGTTTGCAAGAAATCGTGCAGCTCGTCGGCATTCCGTAGGTCCGGCCATGCTTCAACAATCACCCTCTCGATCGCTTGCTGGTCCAGTTTGCCCATTTCGGCGGCAAAGTCCGCCGGCGTAACTCGCCGCATTTCCACCGCTCTCGATCGCCTTTCTTCTAGGGGTGCATCATCAAGATAAGCGTACGGGTTGGCGTTAATGATCTCGTGTGAGAATGCCGACGGGATTGGTGTGTCGATAGCAACGCATTCGATCTCTTTGTTGGCTATCCCTTTGAGAACATTTTCCAATCCAGCCAGGTCCATTGCTTCGTAGAGCACGTCTTTCATCACTTCATTGATTAGTGGGTGATCGGGCAGCTCTATGTCACCGACCTGATTGTCCTGGCAGGCCGCTGCTTGCGGAAAGACGGAGGCCAGGAGGTCGTCCGAACGCATCCTTTGCAAATAAGGTGGTACCTTTTTCCCGTTGGCGAAGCGCAAGAGCGCCAGCGATCTTGTTGCATCCCAGCGCCAGCGCGTGGCAAATACGGGTGCTGCTAAAGCTGCTTGTTCGAGATCATGACGAACAGTTGCAGTATTTAGGTACTGGAAAACATCAGGCAGGGGAAAGCTGTGTTGCTCAGCAAGCGATATGACTAGGCCGTTGTCAGTGCCGGCCGCTTGCAGTTCAAAATTGAAACTACGGCAGAATTTCTTACGGAGTGCCAGGCCCCAGGCCTTGTTGATCCTTCCGCCAAACGGAGCGTGAATAACCAATTGCATGCCACCACCTTCATCAAAGAAGCGCTCGGCGATGACAGTTTGTTTCGTCGGTACAGTTCCAAGAATCGCCCGACCTTCAATAATGTATTCGGCAAGTTGCTCTGCACCAGAATCGTCTACAAGGCATTCGGATCTTAACCATTCTGTTGCTTTGACAAACTGCTCGTTGTTCTTAAGCGTCAGGTCGGGACGTAATGCCCTTGTCATGTCGCTAACTGATTTTCGCAGGTCAGCTACGTGTTGCGAAAGCTCGATAGTGCGCGCAGGACCCTCACCCAACCAGAAGGGTACGGTAGGAGCCATGCCGTGTGCATTCTCTACCAATACTCGACCAGCCTTGTTTTCGACACGACGAATGCGCCAGGAAGTATTGCCGAGCAGGATAATGTCACCCTTATTGCTTTCTACGGCAAAGTCTTCGTCGAGCGTTCCTACTGTTGTTTCTTCTGGCTCAACGACAACCGCATAAGTATTGGTTTCCGGAATGGCACCACCATTGGTGATTGCCGTCATTCTGGCGCCTCTCCGTCCTTTAACCTTGTGATTCACCTGATCACGCAGTAAGTAACTTCCATATCGACCCCTTGCCGAAGAGATTCCTTCTGAAAGCATAGAGATGATGCTGTCAAACTTCTGGCGCGTCAAAGAACGGTATGGATATGCACGTGTGACCAACGCGAAAAGCTCGTCCTCTTGCCAATCTTCTGATGCACAAATTGCCACAATTTGCTGGGCGAGTATATCAAGCGGGGCATCCGGGACGACGAGTTTATCGAGGTCTGTTTGACGAATCGCTCTTGCCAGAGCCGCCAGCTCGACAAGCTCGTCCCGCGTCAAAGCAAACAGTCTTCCCTTGGGTACAGCTCCTCGCCAGTGTCCGGCTCGGCCAATTCTTTGCAATGCTGTGGCAATTGCCCGAGGCGAGCTGATTTGGCAGACGAGATCAACAAAGCCAATATCAATGCCAAGCTCCAGTGATGCCGTGGCCACCAGAGCTTTTATCTCACCGTTCTTCAGCTTTCTTTCTGCGGCCAGTCGAAGCTTTCGCGATAGGCTGCCATGGTGGGTAGCGACGGCGTCTTCTCCCAATATCTGGGTGAGTTGCATGGCAACGCGTTCGGCTAATTTGCGCGTGTTGACAAAGATCAGTGTAGATCTATGCTCGTTAGCCAGCTGAGCAATGCGCTTATAGGTCCACTCCCATATTTCGTGGGTGACGATCGGACCAAGAGTGAGGTCAGGAACTTCTATTGCTAAATCGAGTTTTCGTCGTTGACCGACATCGACAATTACTGGTAGGGAAGCATCATTGCCGGCGATGAAGTGGGCCATCAATTCGATCGGTTTCTGGGTGGCCGACAGAGCGATGCGGGTGGGTCTTTTCGCTGAAAGCGCGTCAAGCCTTTCCAAGGAAAGTGACAAATGGGCGCCTCGCTTATCGTCGGCCATAGCATGAATTTCGTCGATGATCACAGTTTCGACATGACCTAGAATTGCCCGACTCTTTTCGGCTGTAAGCAGAATGTAGAGTGATTCTGGTGTTGTCACCAAAATATGTGGTGGTTTGCGCAACATCGACTGACGTTCGGACGC
>PSRH01000126.1 GCA_003175915.1 Candidatus Melainabacteria bacterium
ACGCACGGGAAGGGATCTTGTCGTGAGGTCAAGACAAACAGATCCGAGCCGCGAAATGCGGGAACGAGATTTTTTCGCGGGGGTAAGAGGTGGACCCTCGCTGCCAGTCCAGCTTGTCTGATCTGCCACCTAGCATAATAGAGCGGTGTGTGCGGCAACATCTGACCGGCGCCAATCCAAACGAAGTGAACTTCGCGTTCCGCCGGCAGGTTCTTTAAAATCATCTGGGCAACGCTAACGAAAATGTCGATGCCTTTGCGCATATCCGGACTGCCACAAGCGAGCACCAATTGGGAGTGATCGCTTGCTCCTATCTCTTTTCTGATTTGCGCATACGCTTCGCTTCTGTCGTAAGCGCCGAAGTCATCATCTAGTAACGCGCTGGGGATGATCATGTCCGGTAAAGACGGCATCTTTGACCTTGTCTTGGACAACTCCTGAACGCACTTCGCAGGGAACACAACAAGCTGGCTCTTTTGGAATATGTCCTTAAGGTAAGGGACGGGGTAAGCATCAGCCATTTCGTGCACGAAGGTGATGATTTTGATACCGTGATTGGCAAATGGCTTGGCGAAACGCCCTGTCTCCAGGCTATTCAACAAGCACAACTTAGGCTTAGGAAATTTCAAGATGTTGAATAAGATATCCAGATACATCTGACAGTCGCTGTAACGGGTTGCCACCCCTCTGAAATTGATCACGTGGGCATATCGGGCAAACTCGTCCTCGACTGCTCCTTCTTTATCAATCAGAACAACGCACTCCCAACCATGCGCCGCAAATTCTCTGATCATCTGAAGCAACAACAATGGGGCACCGGTTCTGGAAGCTTCGTGCGTCGCCAAGAAAATCGTGGCAGTGCCCTCAAGAAAACCTTTTTCTGATTTCCTCAGGGTCAAGCAATTCATTAGCTTAGCGAGCTTAAAGTACTCTTCACGAGAAAGCTTCGCATCAACCAAGCGGCGGGCAATGCTGGCAAATGTTCCGGGAGATGCAAGTATCGTTTCGGCGCTCTTCGGTTCCACTTTCCAGAAGTCGTTACCCGCCTTCATAACACGAGGTTTCAGTTCAAAAAACTGTCCGAAATTGGGAGACGGAGAAAGCCCCATCGCCGCACCACTTGTAAGAAAATGGACAAGTAAGTTAGCCGGACGCTTCAACCGACTGGTTTCAATATCCGTTGCCTTGAAATTGAAACAGTAGCTCGATTTCTTGCTCGTGAACGAATGCTCTCTGAAAAATTGGCGCAAAGTTGTCTTGCGGACGAGCTTCTCATATTGAAGGTAGTCAAACAGCGGAGAAAACACCCTTCTTTCCAGACCACCTAATTGCATGAAATGAATAACTGGATTTCTCTTGCTTACGCGCACGTCCCGATTGCGCATCCGGTAGTATTCGATATCAAAGAGTGGATGCGGATTGCGGCCTTGTGCCCAACCGTCCAGACAAAAATGCAAAAGTGGGTTGTTTTCGCGGAAATCTACATCGGCATTGCTCTTGACGTAGAACGCTGTATCAAACAACGGGTGTGGATCGAATTCTTCCTTTGACCAGCACTCTATATAACGCGTCACGCAGTCCAGCCAGTTCAAATCTTCGCGACCGAGCTGAGCGAGGTAAAACTCGTGATCGAATAGTTGTCCTTCATAGATCTGAAATAGCGATTCGATCTCCGCCGGTGAAAATCGTTTCTCAAGAACTGCTTCGCTTTTCAGGCCGATCTTGGCCGGAGACTGAGAAGGCTCACCAGCACGCGACGAAACTCCGGCATCCATAATCTGGTAGATAAGTTCAAAGAGCGGGTGGGGCATCAGCTTCGCCTTGGCACCTTTGGTCAGGAAGTGCAAAAGCGGGTTTACCGGTTCATCTTTCTCACTACTTACGATCTCTTTCAGATAGTAGTTAGAGTCGAACGCCCTACAGGGATTGCGTCTTTCGCGGGCACCACTGAGCATAAAATGCTGGAGCGGATTGAGCCTGGCCTTTTGCACATCCGGACACTGTTTGAGATAAAAATCAATATCGAATAGCGGATGTGGATTTCTCAATTCCTTCCAGCCAACCGTTAGAAAATGGATGAACGGATTTGACTTTTCAAAATCGATATCCTGGTTGTTCTCCATATAGAACTGCGTATCGAAAAGAAAGTGTGGTTCTGGACGTGCGGCAAATGCTCCGGTCAAATAACCAATGACAGCCTCAATTCTGGAAATTTCCTGCATGCCGGTTTGCAGTCTAACGAACTGATCGTCAAATAATTTCGAGCTATCGAGAATCTCCACACTGGCAGCAAAACTCTGTGTTTGCCTGCGGTTTTTCTTTTCTTGAGTTTGATGGAGACTTTCAAATTTAGCGATGTGTACGGCACTAGATTGGTTCGCAGCTTTACCCTCTTTAACAGACTTAACTCTGTAGAGACGAGTGAACTGGGGGTGCGGCAACAGCCCCTGATGAGCACCGCACACAACAAAATGAACCAAGGGGTTGAGTTCCTCAGCATTTAGTTGCTTCAAGTAAAAGGCGGAAGAAAAGAACGGCGACGGGTCTCTGCCTTCCTTGGCACCGGCAAAAAGATAATGGGAAAGAGGGTCGATGCCCAACTGTTCTACGTCTTTGTATTTCTGAAGATAGAAGCGAACGTCCAGAAGTGGATGAGGGTTTCTACCTTCTTTCCAGCCCTGTCGCAAAAAGTGCAAAAGCGGATTGATTGCAGCAAAATCAATGTCATCATTGGTTTCTACGTAATACGCCGAATCAAAGAGCGGGTGTGGATCAAGATACTGCTTGGCTCCCGTCTGAAGATAATGAAGAATCGCTGCATCCCAGCCTGTTAGAGTCTCAGCGACTTGAATTGAGTAAAAATCCTGGTCAAAGAGTCCCGAATTCGCCAGTTCGGAAGACGCCTGAATCTGCGAATTGTCCGTGGTAGCGTTGCTAACACCAGCGCCATGCTTATAGAGCTTCGAAACGATTGACTTAATCAAGGCAGCCTAATTCCTCACGGCCAAGAAACGTCGAAGTGAGCGCTTCCAAGATACAGCTCATATATAAACTGGTTATTAGCAAAAGCTAAATTTTGCTATTTATCCCGCCGGGTGAGCAGCAAAATCAATCGCGCTTCGGCCGCCTTATCCGAGATCGACACGCTCAATACTTCTTGGGCAAGCCATTCGAGATATTCACAAAGTCTGGATTTTGCCAAATCGTAAACATTCTGCAACGCGCGAGTCGTACACATAAAGAGGCGATTTCGATCTTGATCTTTAGCCACGCCGATCCAGGTGTGATCGGAAATCGAGACCCTGGCCAAAAGTAATTCCAATTCACAGATGCCGTCGCTATAGAAGCAGTATTCCTGGGACTTGCTTTCAGGTAATGCCGGGGCGGCAGAAGAAGACAGCGGTACCCAGGAGCCAACCAACAACCTGTGTAATGGTGCTTCCTTGCTCCAATTAGTGGCGATCGACTCAGACTCGCTAAATCGAGAAATTATATCTTCTGATTCTTCTGTTAGATAACCTAACAGCTCACGATTGAGTAGGCGAAGATGCGACTCTGGTATAGCCCCGCGACAGAACTTCAGCGCAGAGAGAATCGCATCTGATAAGGAAAGTCTTCCAGCGGCAAGCCGGTTTTTAATTCGTTTGAGATATCGGAATCTGACTAGCATGTCTACTAGAATGAAATTGTACGACTTCAATAAAGCATAGGAACAATCCATGAAAGAAGTGTGAATGTTCTCAGCTTTCCACTCAATTCCTTGCCTAAATGAGTTCTTTATGTTTTCGACGTCCTTGAGCCTGTCACCAGACGATCACAATTGATCGGACACTTAATTAACTGTTCGCCTCGATATATACTTTGGGAGATTGTCTAATAGTGCGAGCACCACATTTGATGGCACCCGGAGCAAATCCGTCCCCACTTTCCACGATATGACACTGCGCATTCTACTGGCTGGTCAAAACCAAAAGAACACGGACTTGGTCAGGCAAGCCCTCAAACAATTGGATGTCGACATTATTCGCGCACCCGGCATGTCGCTTTCGCTATTCCTGGCGAAGAAGAATCAGCCCCATCTGATCATCGCTGATTTGGAACTATTGGACGGTGACGGTCTTTTACTTATGGCGGAAATGTCCCGCGATCCCCAGCTAAAGAGCATGCCCTTTATTTTTCTTTTGCCAAAGAAGCCTGCTTCCACCCTTGAGAAAAGCTTGCTGGCAGGCGGCGCCAGGAATATTCTTTGCAACACAAGCGAACCAAAAGAACTTCTCAACATTATTGGCAAATTGATCGAAACGGATCAATTGCCTCTTTCGAGGTGCGAGAACGAGACAACGGAATAGGACGGATGCGTCCTAAACTGCCACCTTGGACTTTTGCAAAAGTTTGATTGTCTCGCGGCAGAAGGCAGGCAAATCGGAGGGCTTGCGGGAAGTGACTATGCCTTGATCCACCACCACTTCCCGATCAACCCAGGTGGCACCGGCATGAATCAAATCGTGTTTGATGTTCTCATAGCTAGTGACGGTCTTGCCTTTTACGACGTCAGCGGAGGCCAGCACCCAGCCACCATGACAAATGGAAGCGACAACGTTGCCGTTCTTGAGGGTCTTTCGGACGATTTCCAGGGCATCATTATTGGCCCGGATCTTATCGGGTGCCCAGCCGCCGGGGACAACTACGGCGTCCCAAGAATCTTTAACGAAATCGGCGCAGACGCCATCCACTTCGATGGGCAGCCCATATTTACCCTTGTAGGTTTTCTCACCCAGACCGGCCACTTTCACGGTTGCGCCCGCTTCCAGAAAGCGATAAAGCGGATAGAACAGTTCTCTATCCTCGAAATCAGGACCAGCAAAGATCAAGACCTTCTTGCCCGAAAGCTCCATAAAATGCACCCCCATCCTGGTTTAAACCAACTCTAAATGCGGCTCTTAATTGTCCATGCAATAACCGACACCATGAACCGTACGAATCAATGAAGTATTGCCGTCGGTGTCGATCTTTTTTCGCAGCGTTTTTATATATGTTCTGACCGTGTCCAGCGAGGCCGATGATTCCGCTGCCCAGACCCTCTCAAGCAAGGCGTCCCCACTGAATACCTGGTTCGGGTAACGCATGAACAACTCCAGAAGGCTGAATTCTTTCGGCAAAAGATGAATCTCCTCCCCGTTCTTATAGACTTTCACCGTTTTCGGGTCCAGGGTAACCGTGCCTATCGTGAGCGTCTTTGCCGACACAGCCTGAGGCCGGCGGAGCAGAGCCCGGATACGGGCGGCCAGCTCTTTGGCATTGAAAGGTTTGGTCAGATAATCATCCGCACCGGCGTCCAGTCCAGTCTCTTTCTCCTCCGGAGTCGACTTGGAAGTGAGCATCAGAATAGGTGTCGAGCCGCCCTTGCCGCGAAAATCCCTACAAACGTCCATGCCGCTTAAGCCCGGCAACATCCAGTCAAGGATGATCACTTCGTATTTCGACAGGCGCAATTGAGCGATAGCCGTCTGACCATCACCGACCACGTCCACGGTATGCCTGTCCACGTTCAACACATTGACAATTAAATTGGCCAAATCACCATCATCTTCGACCAGGAGAATTTTTGCCATCCGGAGACCTTTTACACCTACGCTGTCACTTTCACAGGACTTTCATTGACGGGGGATAACCTAGGGTTGTCGCAGCGGGAATTTGCCACACACAGGAAAGCACGAAGTAAAGAACCGCATCTCTTAACTTTAATTTAACCGTAAAAGAACACCAATCAGAACACCGGTTTCCAACGAATTCTTTAATTACCACTCCCATATCAATAGTTCCCAAAAATTCTCATGCAGTATTCACTTAAGTTAGCCTTCTGGGACCGCCTGCTCCAGGC
>PSRH01000227.1 GCA_003175915.1 Candidatus Melainabacteria bacterium
ATGCAAAATTGCCACAAGGAAAGCCAGACAGTAAGAGAAGATAAAGCCACCAACGAACCAGAGAATAACCATTGTCACCAATCGGTGCGCTACTAGATCTAATTTGCGCGTGCGCGGCATACTGAGTGTGCCAACCCGGCCCGCGAAGCGCTCGCGAGCATTTGTCAGTTCACACATGATCGACTCATTTTTTGCTCTGAATCGAAGGTAGGTAAGAGGATCGCCATCGACTGCGCACTGCCGACCAGCAGCGCAACAAGTCAAAAGCGACTCGACATAGTGTTGGCGACGAGAGAACGCGTCTGCTAAAGGTAAGGCCCGCTCCGCTGGACCAGGATCAGTCCAGGGCGGTTTGCTGATAAGAGATTGGCCGTCCCTGTCATCACGATCGGCGCCTGTCTCTTTGTTTGCTTCTAAAGTTGTTGGTGCTTCGACTGTTTCAACACTAGGAACATCGCTACTTTCTTGTTCGGTTGCGCTTGGAGCAAGAATTTCTGTAGTTAAAAGTTCAGCCTTCACATCTGGTGTCACTTCGCCAGGTGGGGCTGCCTCTGTCAATCCTACTTCTAGGGGGTTGGTGGTACCAGTGGTTTGGTTCTGAATTTGGTCTACGTAGTATTGGTATTCCATTTGATTAATCAATGATTTCTTAAGGAGGTACATCGCCTGCCCATCAGGCCAAATCCGCATTTTCAGCTATTTCCATCTTAGGTCTGGGTGTCAGGCCATAAGCGGGCTTTCATGAGACCTTAAGCATGTCGTTTGCAACCATCCTTATATAGATCGCTTTCTTGCCCAGAATTTGTTGAGACCCGAGCAAAGCTAAGCAAAGCTTGCTAATCTTTCTGGGGGAAACGAGTAAAGCGGGTTCGGGAGTATATAGCTCTCTAACCCCGATCGGCAAGTTGTTTCAAAGGCAAGGAGTTGATCGCTACGAGCAAGAAGAGCGCCAAATCTATAGATCTATTGATCGGTCCTTACCGGAGCGGCAAGACGCAGGCTCTGTTGCAGCGGGTCGTTCAACAATGTTTAAAAAATCCCGAAGATGGTGCCACCATCGTCGTACCTTCTAATCGATATCGCACCTTGCTGGAAGAACGTTTGTTGCACTTCAGTCGAGGCCTTGCCGTCAATCAAGCAAGCCAGTTCCGGGGCTTTTTAGGTCTGCGCGTACTCACCTTTTATCAATCCTGCCAGCGGATATTGAAGCAATACGGTGTCCTCAAAAGGATCGTCCCCGACACGCTAAGACCGTCTCTCATTGCTCACGTTCTTTCCAGGTTGAAGAAGCAAGGTCAGGTCAACACCCTCGATGCAATTGCCGCTTTCCCGGGAACACCCGCTGCCCTTCTTGATCTGGTGGACGAGTTGGAGCGCTCCGGAAATAGTCCCCAGCAAGTTCTCGGCCGGCTGGAACTCACAGCTGCCAGCGATTCTCAGCGCTTCGAGCTGGCAAAGGTTTACCAGAGTTACTGGGAATCGCTTGATCAGATTGGATATCTTGATCGGCGGCGGCTTGCCTACAAGTTGCTCGAAGTCCTTAGTGATCGCAGTCAACAGCCGGCAGACAGTCTGGGTTTTTTTGCTTTTGATGGTTTTGACCGACTCAATGCTCTCCAGTTGCACGTCATCGATGCCATTGCCAATCACACGGATACAATGCTTTTCAGCTTTGATTACCTCGAGGCCGAAGATGATAAAGAGGTGGAGTACCTGTGGAAAGAGGCAAGCTTTGTCGAACTCAAATCAATTCTCGGATCCAAGTTGCGCTTCATCGAAAGCGCTAGAAGCAGTGTCGAGGGTAAAGCGAATTCCCCTGTTGTAGAAAGCTTTTCCGCTCCCGATCGTTACTTGGAAATGACGGAAGTGGCCAGTCGAATTAAGAGCGCCATAAAAATTGGCTCAAAGGACCTGAACAAGTTCCTTGTCGTAGCGCGTTCGCTCGAGAAATACAGGAGCGCTGTCGAGTCAGCATTCCAGGAAGCGGGAATCGACTATTTCATGGATGAACCAATTGCCTTGACGGCACTCCCCTTAGTGCAGTTTCTCTTGAAAATGTGTTCTCTTCAGCTAAACGGGTTTCCGAGAGCGGATGTTGTTAGGTTTTTGCGCAGCAAGTACTTCAATCTAGAGAGGTTTGCATTTTCTGAGAGGCACATCGACGAGTTAGATCATTGTTCACGAGAAAAGGCAGTTTTGGGTGGAGAGAAACAATGGCGTTCGGCGCTGGTCGACTGTGGCCGGGATGATCTTTGGCAATCGTTGAAAAAGGTCTTCGACCTGCTCACTCCTGCCAAACAGCGTGGCACGGCAAGCGCATACATTCACTGGATTGAAGACACGATCGGACGTCTGCTCACGCTTCCCAGTGAAGAAGAATTCTCGGATCCTTTTGTGCAATGGGAGCAGGATACAGCCCTGGCGCAATTCAGGAATGTTCTTGCCCAGCTGTTAAATGAACAGGAAATTCTATCTCGTCTTAGCCACCAGGACGAGACGCCGTTTGCTGATTTTCATTCGCGATTGGAGCGCCTGGTAGAGCGCTCAAACTTCCAACAGCAGCCACGCACCAAAGATTACGTTCTTATCTGTGGTGCGGAGCTCGCACCCAACAAGCGCTTCGAGCAGGTATTTGTAGCCGGTTTGACCGAGGGAGAATTCCCCAGGCATTCCCGTGGAATGGGCTTTTTGAATAGCGATGAAGTGGAAAAGTGGCAACGCTTCGGCGTCGATATTCAGAACCCTCGTCTCAACCCCAGTTTTGAATCAGCCCTGTTCAAATCACTAATCCAGCGAGCCGGCAAGCGTATAGTATTTTCCTATCCGCTTGTGGAAATGTCCGGCGACGAGTTAACCCCCTCATCTTTGCTGCGTGAAGCTGCTTCATTAGATCCGGAGAGAGTGCCATTTGTCCACGCCATGGAGTCGATGAAAACCCGCCCGAACTCGGCACGCAATGCTGTGGCGACGCAATTTTGGCAGGCACCTAGCAGGCAATTGCCCGGGGTTTTCTTGGGCAACGAGTCGATAACTGCTCTCATCGATAAATTGGCGGAGCCATTATCGATGGCAGGCGCCCGCAACGCTAGCGGTATTGGCGGCCCTCTCAACGGTTCACTAGTCGATTATGTTCTGGCTGGTACCGTTGTAGTACCAATCCCCAAATACTTCAGTCCCTCAAGCTTAAGCGATTACGGAAAGTGTCCATTTCGATTCTGGATGTCCCATATACTCAAGATCAAACCATATGAGGAGGCGGAAGCGGGCCTTTCGCCTCTTCTCCTCGGGCAGACCTATCACAGTGCGCTAGAGTTGTTCTATAAAGGACTGCTCGCTGAGCACTTATCGATCACAGAATTGAGTGATGAAAAGTTGACTGCGCTCGTGGAGGAAGTGAGCAAGGAGGCGGTTGCTCTCCTGAATGATTATCCCGAATTTCATAAGGACGAGTTCTGGGATCACCGCTACCAGGAGATCAAATTCAGACTGAAGCGATTACTCAAAGCAGAACGCACGAGAGCTTTGGAACGCCAGGAAACATTTACTCCCAGGTTGATGGAAGTGTCGTTCGGGTTTGAGAAAGAAGGCGCTTATCCACCTTTGAAGATCACTCAGGGGCAAGCGGAAGTACTGATACGAGGGCGGATCGACCGCGTCGATATTGCTGATCAGGGCGAGCTCCGGGGTCCAGCCAGAGTCAGAGTTGTTGATTACAAATCAGGTTCAACCCCGGCTTCGGCGAATGATGTTCTGTCCGGTAGGAATCTGCAATTACCCCTCTATATCCTGGCAGTAGAAAATGCGATCTTGCCGGGCAGTCAGGTAGTCGAGGCCGAATATCTAAGCGTCGGGGCGGCCACTCCCTTCGGGAAAATGGAATTTGAAAACGCTCGCACTGCTCACGACGTAAAGCAAATGATCAGTGCGACTAAAACCAATGTCGTTAATTTCGCCACCGCGATCAAAAAGGGAGAATTCAGCGTCAAGCCGAGTGCTTCCAATGTTTGCGGTAGCTGTGACCACAAGACGGTTTGCCGAATTGCAGAACTCAATCAATCACAAGCAAGCGAGTCGGGCGGGGACAATGGAACTAACTAGTGCCCAACAACTAGCAGTAAATAGCGTTGAGGACAACGTTCTTGTTGCCGCCGGAGCCGGTTCCGGTAAGACAATGGTCCTGGTCGAGCGGGTGATCGAAAATCTGCGCCGATTCCCCGAGCTTAAAGTATCGAGCCTATTAGCGGTGACATTTACTCGCAAGGCAGCCGAAGAAATGCGGATACGTTTGAAGGCCCGAATCAAACAGCTCGCCAGTCAGTCTTGCGGGAACGATGCTTTGCGCTGGAAGACGGCGCTTGCTGAAATTGACTCCGCCCATATAGGCACGATTCATTCTCTCTGCCAGTCTATATTGAAGACATTTCCGGTTGAATGTGGGGTTGATCCTCAATTCGAAACATTTGAAGAGGATGATTTCGAAAGGGAGGAGATTTTGGAGCTTAGCGTCCAGCAAAGCTTGCGTGAATTGCTGATCGAACAGGAGGCAGAGAATTCGCCGCTTATCAATTATCCTCTCGAACAAATCAGGAATTGGCTATTCCAAGTCTTGAATGAGCCGTTACAGTTCGATGAGGCTCTTGCCACTTTCGATCTCGAAGACAGGGAGAAATTTCAAGAAGCTGTGCGATTTCTCTTGAAACGTGTACAGGAGAGAGTGATCGTCGATCTCACCAGCAATCCTGAGTGGTCTTTTCTCACTCAGCGACTGCGGGAAAATGCTTTGCCGGGTGACGGTAACAAAATGGAACTACTGCGGCAAGAGATGGTGGAAAGGATCGATCGGGTCAGCGAAGCGATTTCGAAAGACAGCGAAGTGCCAATTGGGCACACCTGGGCAGAGATTGTAGCGCTGGCAGATTTCGACTTGCGGTGCGGTAGGAAAAACGAAGAGACGAACAATCTTAAACAGATCCTCAAGCCTCTCAGGCAATTGATCAAAGATCATCTGCCTGATTTGCCCGAAGGTGTAGACACAGATGATAAGGACTGGGAACTACTTGTGGCTGTGCTTTCCCTGATTAGCAGAACCAGAGCAATCTATGCTGAGAAGAAAAAGGAAGCGCAGAAGCTGGACTTCAATGATCTTATATGGCTGGCTTACCAGGCATTGACCAGACCGGACTCCAAAGTTCAGCAGTTCTACCGCAGCCATCTCAAAGAAATTCTTGTTGACGAATTTCAGGATACAAACCGTCTTCAGGCACGCTTACTAGCCTGCCTGGCCGGACCAAGTACAAGACTTTTTCTGATTGGCGACGATAAGCAATCGATTTACAAATTTCAGGGCGCCGACGTTTCCACTTTCAACGAGTGGCACGATCATTTTGTCGGAGAAGAGCGCTTTAGCATAGCAAACGGAATCGATATAGCAGGCAAACGACGATTGCTTACTCTACATGAGTCGTTTAGAAGTCAAGCCAGGATCGTTCACTTCATCAATGAACTGTTTACTGATTTGCTCGGTGCTGGCCATTCAAAAGCTAAATATAGAGCTGGCTATCGGGCACTTTCGGCCACGCGCAACGACGAAGAGGCACATTCAGGAGAGAGGATTGAAGTCGTTTCCTTTGCTGTTCCCGACCATGGCGATCGCTTTCAGGAGCAACTTCTTGATCAAATCGAGCCACGCCTGGTGGCCGATTCGATTCTCAAGAAAATGAGCGATCGGATACAAGTGAGCAACAAAGACGGTAGTCACAGACCGGCGAGTTATGGCGATTTCGCTATTTTGGTTCAGCGTAACGGAGATTTCGCCGCTTTGGAAAGAGGTCTTGCGGAACGCGCCATTCCCTATGTCACGTTAGGGGGCAAGACCTTCTTACGCAGGCAAGAGGTGTTTGATATTGAGAACCTCCTCGAATTTCTCGCTGACCCAATGAACGATCACGCTCTTCTTGGTGTTCTACGCTCACCAATTTTTTCTCTACCGGATGATGCAATCCACAAACTGGTTCTCGGCAAACGCGGGTCGCTCTGGGGCGCCCTGCAAAGAAAAGCGCGGGAAAAACAGGACGGCCTTCAACCGCTCAATCGAGCCTGTCATTTGTTGAAACTGTTTCTGGGTCAGGTGCCGCTCAAATCGTTGCGTGAACTTCTTTTGAGTATCATTACGACAACATCGTACGATCTGGTTTTGCTGACCATGACTGATGGGCGCCAGCGCTCGAGAAACCTCTGGAAGCTGCTCGATCTGGCTAGCAAAAACGAGCACCTTAGCTGCGGTGAGTTTGCCAGGCTGTTGAAAACAATGGAGAGCTTTGGAGTTAAGCAGGCAAACGCTCCCCTTGAGACAAGCGATGCCGTCAAACTGATGACCATTCACAAAGCCAAGGGGCTTGAGTTTCCTATTGTCCTGTTGCCAGTTTTGAGGGCCAAATCGAAAGCATCGTCTGCCAAACTGCTCTTCCACTATCACTACGGTGTGGCGATCAATACAGCCAGAGGGCGTGAAGACACTAAGCCGCTTTTCTACACGCTGGCGTCTCTTGTGGATGAGGACATGGAGTTGGCAGAAAAAAGGCGCCTCTTGTATGTGGCGGCAACCCGGGCCCGGGACTATCTCACTGTTTTCCTGCCGGACGAAACCAGGCGCGAGCGATCGTTTGCGAGCTGGTTGAAGACCTTTCTGAGAACGAGAATTGAAGATATGGACGAATTGGAATCAGGAGAGCACGTTCGCTGCCTGGGCAGTAACGGCGGCAGTCTTATCATACGCAGATGTGCTCCCAAACCGCCCACTTCTTATCAGTTTAGTATTGAGGAGAATACTGGCAAGGCGCCTAACCACAGCGAAGACTCCTCGAGCAGCGATCCAGAGATCAAGCTCGATTTGATCGACGCCATA
Source organism: Candidatus Melainabacteria bacterium (assembly GCA_003175915.1). Classification (GTDB taxonomy): domain Bacteria; phylum Cyanobacteriota; class Vampirovibrionia; order Obscuribacterales; family Obscuribacteraceae; genus PSRH01. The sequence goes on from PSRH01000227.1 coordinate 6,905, forward strand.
GAACCGCAGTGGCGGAAGCCGCCTTCATCCGGAAATGGCTGGTTGAGGGTGACTTCCCGCACTGCCGATGCCACTCTCGATCCGGTCCGAATTGGAAACTTCTTCCACAGTCTTATGGAATTTCTGCCGCCTGATCAAAGCCAATTGCCCGATGAGCTGATGACAGCGATTGCGGCAGCCTCAGACGAACGATTGGTCCAGGGACAGGACCTGGCTAGATTGGTCAATGAAGGCCGGCGACTGCTGTCCACCTACAAGCAATCTGAGCTATATGAAATGATCAGATCGGCTCAGTACGTCTCCCGCGAACTGCCATATCACAAGTTGTCTAATGACGAACTTGAGATTGGCCGCCCCGATCTTTTGCTTAAATCGAAACGGGGTAAGTGGCTGATTGTTGATTACAAGACGGACACATTTATGCCGGAAGATCTGGAACAGCATGCGCGCCAGCATCTAAGACAGCTTAGAACGTACCAGGATGATCTTCTTTCGATAGCCAACATCTCGGCTGAAATAGCAATCTATTTTGCCCAAACGGGTATTCTTTACAAGTTTCCAACCGGGCCAAGCACTGTCGTGAAAGAACCGTTTGGCCAGCTCTCAATCTTTCAAATAGAAACGCAGTAGAATTATTCTTATAGATGGAGATCGTCCACGGCGGGGGTTTTTGGACGGTGAAAATCCTTATTCTGCAAGAACACGTCGCACCGGCAAAAGCCCTTCAGCGCAGTTTGGCTGCTCGACACGATCTGATTTTTGCTCAAGATACGGAAGAAGCGCTGCGTATACTGGCAAGCCAGAGCGTGGATTTGATTATTGCCAGGGTGCACCTTGAGAAATCAAATGTCTTTGATTTTCTCAAGAAAGTGAAAGGTACGGAACAATACCAGCACATTCCATTTATTTGCTTTTGTGGACGCCGCACGAGTAGTGCTCGTTCGCTTGATCCGATCATCTCCAGGTCGAGCCAGGTCCTTGGCGCCGACAAATATATAAATGTCGAGGATTACTGTTGTGGCGAGCAGTGTGATTATGACAAGCTGAGAATTGCGGTAGAAAGCTGTTTACCAAATTTGCCTCAGTAGCGACGGGGGACAAAGCGCTTGCACAACCTTGTCGATCAAGCCAGGCAGATTGTCGAAGAAAACAGGTACATGACCATTGCTACGGCGGCTCCCGATGGCAAGCCCTGGATATCACCGGTATTTTTCGCCTATGACAGTGACTATAATCTTTTCTGGGTCTCGAATAAAAACTCGCTGCACTCAAAGCTAATCAGACAAAATCCTCGCGCTGCTATAGTCATTTTCGACTCAAAAGCCGGCGAAGGCGAGGGCGATGCCGTTTACTTTGATACGCTGGTGCACGAGCTGGAAGACCTTGATGAAATAAGAGCTGCTATGAAGGTACTCGGCAAGCGGGTTACGAAGGACGAGTTCCGAGTTAAAAGTGTCGAGGAAGTCACCAAGGCTGCTGCCTGGCGGATCTACAAAGCCATGCCGCAAGTGGTTTCCAAATTGACTACCGGTGAATACATCAACGGCCAGTACGTTGACAAACGTGTGGAGATCAGCCTCAATTGATGGTATAGAGGGCAAGACTGAATGTTTATGCTCCTTCTTCAGCGAGCATAACAACGAGACTGTTGCTCAAAATCGTTCAGTGTAATGCTTAGGGCGACTTTACTGCGAATGGCTTCAGGCAGGGACTGAATGCATTTCTCCAGCGCCAATCTGACGTTGCCGCGTGGAACGCCGTTCCCTAAAACAAAACGATCGAAAGCTTCGCTACGGCCAGGCACTATTTCTTTTACTATTGCATGCGTGGCATATTCTGCGTCAACGCAGCTGAGAACGTAGGAGAAAGCGAGGGCGATATTTATTACGTGCTCGACGACCAAGTTGGATAAGCCTCTGTCAAGGCAAAGCTGGGCCAAATAGATGGCGTCGACAACGGCATATTTCAGGGAAAAGGGAGCGTTCCAGACGTCGTCGCTGATGCCACGTTTGAGGATGACGTCCCATTGCCGTGTTCCTCCTGCCCCCGAATTTAGGAAATCAAAGAAGGCAGTTTGTTCCGGACCGCCGAGTTTCCCTGAATTTAAGCACTGGGCGTGCAACGCCGCCGCGGAAGAAATCCCAAAAAGTCCATTGAATACCATCAGATGTCCCATGAATTTTACTTCGGCGCCGGCCGCGACAGCGCCTCCGAAGTGTTTGGGAATGCCGAGTAGAGATAAGGCAGGCAAAAGGCGTTCGAAAATCTTCAGATCACCACTGGCCAGGATCAGCATGGTGGCGGCTTCTGCACCGGCAGCGCTGCCGGTAAGCGGGTAGTTGACGTAATCAACGTTCCTGTTTAGGCAAAACCTCTGGGCGACCTCCGCGAAGCCGACGCTAACGGTAGACATGTGACAAATGAATCCGCCTTTGTTCGGTTTGCGATTTAAGTGTTCGGTGATCGAGGAAATGATTGGCAGATCATCGCCATTCTTGCCGCAGCATACGAAAACTCCGTCCAGATCGCCATCTCCGACCAACTCCTCAAGGGTGGAAACGAGCTTGGCTCCGTGCCCAATCCAGTTCTTTCGACAAACATCTCGGCGCTCGCCCTTAAGGCCGCGATCATGAACACGCACAGCCTTAACCGGACCATCTGATTGCCAGTGCTTGGCCATGGGAGAGGCCATCACTCCCAAGCCGCCCACTACCCCTACTTTGAGCACTGCTTTTGGCACCGCCACATCCCGATCGACAAAGACCCTATTTTAGCCTGCTTGCTTAGATGACTAAACAAAAGAAAAGAGCGCAGTACAGCTTGCGCTCCTTTCGCCAATTATGTTGACTGGGGCTTTAGGCTCGGTAGAGCGATCCCTCAGTCAATTCCTTCCAACGCCCGCACAAAATATCTCTTAAGTGATCGAAGGTAGCCACCATATAATCGACAACCTGTCCGTCAATGCGGATCTTGGGCGATTCTGATGGCGAGCCATCTTCGACCATTTCGACAGGGATAGGTAGCCGTTCTTCCGCGATCACTGTTTCTAGGGTCTCTCTAACGGTCTTGTATGAGCTGCAACCAGGTGCATAAATAAGCTCTACCCTCATGTAGGAAAACCTCCTTGAGGAAAATAAGCGATGATCGACCGTGTTACCAACCAGTTCCTTTGGAGAGGCCTGGTCAAAAACTGAAGGAAACATTAAGCCTTCGTTTACATGAGTATACGTGATGTCCGCAAGATATTGAAATTAATCCG
>PSRH01000058.1 GCA_003175915.1 Candidatus Melainabacteria bacterium
ATCAGCACACTCAGCCCCGCGTTGGCCACGGATCGAGCTGATAGTTGTTGCGGAGATTCTTTTTGAGAGGCTGGCTCTGGTTTTTGCATTCGGGGTTACTCAGCTGCCTAGCACTGATCATATCAATCAGCTTTTCTTTTATGGAGCGCACATCCAGTTCGGAAGATGCAAATATCTTCCTTGCCATTGCTCTAAAGAAGAAGAACTCCAACCACCCTGCATATATAGTCTGAGCGGGTCAAGATGAAAAACGGTGTGGACAGGAAATGAACACAATAAAATGCACGCTTGTATATGGAAAGGCGCCCGGAAAGCCATGTAGAAAAGCTGTTCAAAACAACAGGTGCATTTCCATTGACAACGGGCAGGAAAGCCACAGACTCACAGTCATCTATTTTTATGCTGTTCAAAAGTATTCCACTTGTGGATAAGGATCGGTAGGGAACAATATGTGCAAATGCATTCTGGCAACAGTTGCTTTCTTTACCATGGACAGGACTTTTTCCCAATTGCAAAATAGATCGCTATAGACGGTCGATGCCATTTGTAGAATGAACCCACACCATCTGCTTAGCGCAATAGATCATCGACCATATCCGCTCCCACGAGCGTTATGGGCTATGACTCAAACTTGGTCGAATTTACTATTCGCACACTGGCCCGTCGCAACGGCGAAGCTACGAGATTTTGTTCCTAAGCCTTTGCGCATCGACGAATTCGAGGGAACGGCCTGGATAGGCGTAATACCTTTTCAAATGACCAACGTAGTTCCCCGCGGCTTAATATGCGTTCCGCATCTGTCGAATTTTCTTGAACTAAATGTAAGGACCTACGTGACCTTTCAAGACAAACCAGGTGTTTATTTCTTCAGTCTTGATGCTTCCAATCCCGTCGCAGTTTTGGTCGCGAGAATGACTTATTTTCTGCCTTACTTTCAGGCGTCCATGACCTGTAGCACAAACGGCGATGAGGTTGAATATACCTGCAAGCGCACACATCGCGGCTCACCACCACTAGTCTTCCAGGGGACCTACAGACCAATTGGGCCGATCACATATTCGAATCAGGGCTCGCTGGAGTACTTCCTTACTGAGCGATATTGTCTGTTTGTAGACAAAGGAAGCAACGGTCTTTTTCGTGCAGATATTCACCACGTAAAGTGGCCCCTCCAGAGCGCGGAAGCCGAGATTCGCATCAACACAATGGCTGAGCCTTTAGGATTTAACTGCGCAGAGGCGAAACCCATACTCCATTTCGCTAAAAGCATCGATACCATAGAGTGGGCACCAGTTCGAAGCTCTTAGCTCAGAACAACGCAACCCGCTCGACTTTGACTTAATCCAGCAAAGCGATCAATTCCAATGCCAGGGCATTCCAGCTCATGAAGTCAGGTGCCCAGAGGGGTTCACCCGTATCGGCGTGATAATTTTCATATAGCGTGCCGTGCTTCTTAAGTCCTTTGCTCATAGCACTGAGTACTCTTGCGGCCAGATTTTCTGCTTCCTTCGCATAACCATGCTTGACCAGGCAGCGAGCCGCCATAACGTTTGGTAATACCCATATAGGACCCTGCCAGTTTGATACAGTCGCTCTTCCATACAGGCCGCGCCGACTTTGGTTATAGAGCGGTTCTGAAACTGCCACTGAGGACATCCCAAAAGGTCTAAGAAAATGTTTGGGGTTGAGCAAATTGTCCTCAATACACCGCTTGACTCGATCGGCTCTTGCCAGTCCAAAAAAGATAGGGGTCAAATTCGTCCAGGTGCGGATGGCAACCTGTCTGCCTGTGTTTGGGTTGAGATTGCAGTGCATCCCTAATGTCTCATTCCAAAGCTGCTCCTCGACCTTTTGCTTGAGATTGTGAGCAAGTTCGGCGTATTTCGCGACGAGCCCCTTCTCATCAAAATGTTCAGCTATCTGCCGAATGGCTTCGTATTCACCAACCAGATAGCTGCATAAATCAGCAGCTATGATCTTTCCGTCCGGATAGCTTTCGCTATCTTCATTTTCGTCCTTTGCCGCAACCAAAGGCGCTATCAAGCCAAGGTTATCGTCCACACCACTTTCCAGCATGTTTCTCCAATGGAAAAGCCCGCCCTGATGCATACGGGTGCGGCGGAAGTATTCTAACCAGCAATCGAGATCTTGCAGGAACATGGGAGGCAGCACCCGCTTGAACGACTCTTGTTGCAATTCTCTTAGCAGTGCCTGACAAAGAAACGGCTTACAGAGGTCGTTACTGTCCCATGTTCTCTTTGGTGAGACGGTGCGAGGAATAAAGCCATCTGCCCCTTTCAAACTTAGAAAGTTAGAAACAACATCTCTTGCCAAACCGTTGATCCCTAAATGTGATTGGGCTTGACTGAAGAAACACGAATCCCAATCGTACATTTGCAAATAATACCCAACCGTCGATCGCTCTGCGATTTGAGCTTCGTCATCGGCGCCGGCCACTTTATTGATCGAAGGAATAACAAAGCGATATTTCAGTATCCCAGACGGTTCATGTAAACATGTCTTCGCCTTCTGCTTGATAAATACCTTTAATTCATGCAAATCGTTAAGCAAGACTTGAGGCCTTGCCGAAGAGGTAACAGCTAAAGTGGCTCGCTTTTGCATCTCCATTCGTTCTCTAATCAAGCGGGCTTCTAACTGCTTTTCCAGGCAAAGGCAACGGCGGAAGCCACTGCTGCATGTGCTTCGGGATCGAGAATACTTGGCACCAGGTTATCCGCTTTGGTTTGGCCGGCAATAGCAACAGCGGCTGCTATTTGCATAACCTCGGTGAATCGTGTCGCACCAGCGGTAAGAGCACCTTTGAATAGTCCGGGGAAAGCAAGGGCGTTATTGATGGTCCGTCCATCTGCAGCAAACCTGGCACCACTGGCTTTGGCCAGATCCGGATCAATCTCTGGGTCAGGATTGGACAAAGCCAAAATTGTTTGCCCGCGTCGTACATATTCAGGTTTGATTAGCCCGGGTACGCCTGTCGTAGCGATCACTACATCGGCAAGCCCCATCACACCCTGCAAATCACTGGCCCTGCCACCAAGAACCTCAAATCGCTTTATGGCATCGGGCCGAATATCGGTTCCCACCAATTCCTTAACGCCAAACGCCCTCAGCAGCCGGCTGATACCAAAGCCTGCTGCTCCCAGGCCAATCACACCGACACGGCAGGCGCTCAACTTCAAATCTATTCTTTTAGCAATCGTAAGCAGCACACCAAGAACTACTACAGCAGTTGCATGCTGATCGTCATGTAAAACAGGAATGTTCAAGTCATTCTGGAGCTGTTGCTCAATCTCAAAACATTGCGGTGCCGCTATGTCCTCCAACTGAATAGCACCGAAAGTTGAAGCGATATTTTTCACCGTTTGAACAACGACATTTGTCTCAGTCGATTCGATCAAAATCGGTATGGCGCTGATTCCTACCATCTGCTCAAAAATCACCGCTTTTCCTTCCATCACAGGCATACCGGCAACAGGACCAATATTGCCCAACCCAAGGATAGCCGTACCATTAGTGACGACTGCCACTGTATTTGGTATGGAAGTATAGTGGCGGCTCATAGATGAATCGCGCTCAATTAGCCGGCATATTTGAGCCACCCCTGGAGTGTAAACTCTGCCCATCGCTGCCAGACTATCGAGCCTCACCCGGCTTTTCATGCCGATTTTGCCGCCTTCATGCACGGCCTGAACCGGATCGGTAACACTTTCTACCTCGATGCCTTCAACGTGGGCGAGTCCCTCAAGCACGTCGGACAAATGTTTTTCATCCTTGAGTTGCAGGCTTACCTCTCGCGTCAAGTAATCAGGCCCCTGATTGGCAATCGAAATTTCACCAATGTTGCCTCCGAGCTCGCCAATTGTCGTCGCCATTTTGCCGAGATAGCCTGGCTTATCCGTCACGCGAATTTTGAGAATGCGGATAAGCTTCGGAGGAATTTTCAATGACTGTGCAGTTACCATAAGCAATAGCTCTTATCTGACGCCAACCGGCTAGGAGCCGTCCGTAGCGAGCATCGTGACGCGCGGAGGAGGCGAAGGATGAAGCCGATGGAGCGCATTGAAAAAGTTTATCGCAAATCTGTTGACAAGATCTCGCTTGCTTGCCATCCATGAATAGTTAATGCGCAGCATCTATAATTGACGTCCCGTATGAACGCGCAAGCACGCCTTCTATCGCTGGCAGTAATCTGCCTTCAGCTTTTCTCTGAGAGCCGCGCTGAGAATAGCGAGGGCTTGGCAACTGCGCGAGAAGGAAAGCTCGAATCGCTCGGCGTCAATCTTTGTCTTCCTCATAGTCTGATTGCAGCAGGAGTTCCCACGCGCCCGGCGCCGTCATTGCCGATGCCTGAGGGCCCATCCAGTGGCAAAAACTCCCCAAAGGGCCAAACAGTCCAACCGGTCAGCCCACCAGCGACCGAAATGCCAATAATAGAAAAAGAGAAGCAGGACTCGGGTTCTAACAAACCGGCCGCAAAAGCAACTATCGAATACAACGAGTCTGCTCCCACGGCTCAGGGTGTTCCACCTCTGGGCATCGTCCAGGCTCTCAATGAAGCTTTGATCAATAGCCCCAGAGCAGCGGCCATTCGTGCTCAGTTTGCTATTGCCCGCTCTAAGTATGCGCAGGCCACCCAAACACCCAATCCGAGTTTTTTCATGGATCGCGGACTGCTTGCTGAACAGGTCATGCGCATTGGTCCTCAATTCACATACGAACCGCCCTGGAAGCTGATTTTCCGACTGTTGGCTACAAAGCGCTTGGTGGCCCAAACAAAGACAGATTTATTGACGACGCTCTGGCAATTACGCGCCGACACACGCCGAGCCTACATGGAAGTAATCGTCGCTCAGGAGACGATGAAGACGCTTGAACAACTGTATGACCTCTCATCAAAACTCCTTGCTGTCACAGACAAGCGCTTTCAAGCCGGTGACGTTCCTGAGCTTGATATGTTGAGGGCCCGCTTGGCAAATTCCCAAACCCAGGTAGAACTCGCTGTGGGTCGAGTAAGAGTCATTCGCGCCCGCCAGCAGCTCAATATAATCATGGGCCGACCTGTTCACCAGCCAGTGAATGTGCCAGGACTGCCCGACTACACCGGCTCGGTTCCTAGCTTTGAAAGAATCACCCAGCTGAACGAGGCGATGCCCAATTTCGAGCACCTTGTGCCACCGCTTCGCGACTACATTGCCATCGGTTTGGCAAACAGGCTGGAATTGAAAAGTCTTGACCAGCAAATAAAACTCAATCAAATCAATCTGAAAGGTGCCTACGGAAATTCCATTCCTAATCCGAAGGTGGCCCTTGGCAAATCGACAGAGGGTAACCCACCCGTGGGGCCAAAACTTACGGCTGTCTTTTTTACGGTCGACGCCGAGTCGGCTTTCACCAATTTGAATCAAGGCAATATCGCCTTATTTAAAGCCACAGCCAAACAGCTCAAGTATCAGGTTGGTTCGCAGAAGAACCTGGTCATCGGTCAGATCTCTAGTGCGTATCAAAGGCTGCTTGCCGCCAGAGAAAGACTAAGGGTTTATCAGGAACGTGTTTTGGCAGACTCATACGAAGTGGCGAGATTAGCCAGACGCAGCTACGAGGTCGGACAATCCGGCATCACTACTACTTTGCAGGCACAACAATACAACGTCCAGATCAGAAGTCAATATCTCGATGCAGTAATGACTTACACCCAGGCGTTTACCGACCTGGAACAAGCCTGCGGAAAACCCCTTCAGTAATGTTTATCTGCGATTAAGATCAAGCGGAATTATTGAAAATGTCTGTTAAGCCCACTTGGCGCGTGAGACAGTGCTAAGTGTTGCACCCCTGCTAATCACGACGCGATTGCCGGCTGGAAAAAGGCCTGATGCTATTCATAAATGATTAAGCCAGCACCGATATACTTGCTCCTAATGAACCGCTTACAGGTTAGTCTCCTTACTATCTTGCTCGTGCAAGTGCCTTCACTTGCCTCTTCAAGTTCGACCGGACCTGCCGACAATTGCGATCTGACAGACTCGTCCCAAACATCAACAAGGGAGGCGTTTCATTGCAGAAAGGAACAAGAGCCACTTCTCATTTCAGCCGGTTATCCAAGTCGCCCTGCTCCGTCACAACCTATGCCGACTAGCGCCCCTCCTCCCTCTCGTCCTACTACTGTTTCTCCTGAATCGCCACCGTCCATCCTGGTACCAGAGAGTCCGCTTGATCGGATTCCAATTCCGAAGGAGAGCACTCAGGCTGCCGAGCAACAGCAGAAACCTCCGGCTAAAGTAACTGTGGAATTCAACGAGGGATTGGCGCCTCTCTCCAATCAGCCCGGACTGTCGGTCGTCGAAGCGCTCAATGAAGCACTGAGAAACAGTCCGCGCGCATCCGCCATCAGGTCCCAACTTTCCATCGCCCGAGCGGGGTATGCCACGGCGACCCAGGCACCCAACCCTGTTATGTTCGTAGACAGAGGACTGGTAGCCGAACAAGAAATGCGCACTGGACCGATGCTCACCGAGGAGCCGCTTTGGAAGTTGGCTTTTCGCATGCTTGCCACCAAAAGATTGGTCGATCAAACGAAAATAGATTTGCTCACACAATTGTGGTCCTTGCGCGCCGATGTTCGCAGAGCATATGTTGAACTGGTTGTCGCTCAAGAAACGCAAAAAACGCTCGTAGAACTTTACGACCTTTCGGCAAAGTTGCTCGGAGTTGCGGAAAAGCGTTTTCATGCCGGCGATACGCCGGAACTGGACGTGCTCAGGGCGCGTTTGGCCACAACCCAGAGCGATGTTGATGTTCGCGTCGGAAGAAAGCGGGTTTTGAGGGCGCAACAACAACTGGATGTGATCATGGGTCGTCCGGTAGAACAGCCTATCAGTGTGCCTGGTCTACCAACCTATTCGATGCCAGATATCTCCAACCAGAGACCGAGGACGGTGAAAAGCGACGTTCTTCCTGATTTTTCCAAACAGGTGCCACCGCTGGAAGATTTCATAACGATGGCAAACGATCATCGCCTCGAATTGAAAAGTTTGGCCAAGCAGATCTTAGTAAATAGAGCCAATTATATAGGTGCCTACGGAAATACAATTCCGAACGCAAACGTAGCCACGGGCAAATCAACAGAAGGCAACCCAAGCTTCGGACCTAAGTTGACCGCCGTGTTCTTTTCGGTAAATTCTGAAATGCCTATGACTAACTGGAATCAGGGCGACATCTTCAAATTCAAAGCGACCGGCAAACAATTGGCCTACCAGGTTGGCTCACAAAAGAACCAGATCTTAGCCGATGTATCGAGCGCCTATCAAAATCTTGTCGCTCAGCGCGAAAAGATCCGCGTGTACCAGGAACACGTTTTGGCCGATTCGCTTGAGGTTGCCAGATTGGCAAGGCGAAGTTACGAAGTGGGGCAATCTGACATTACTGCCACCCTACAAGCACAACAAGCGAACGTTCAAATTCGGGGCCAATATTTAGACGCCGTCACATCGTACGCTAACGCTTTTACGGATCTTGAACAGTCGTGCGGTCTTCCCCTGCAATAGAGGAACGCTGGTCCTTGCTAGCCTTCACAACTATAGTCTTCAACGAGCCTTGAGAGGATTTATGGCCGGGCCAAATGGGCCGAGATTGCGAGCGTCTCCCTGACTGTTAGAGCTCAGTGGAATTGGAACACCGGAAGCCCGCTGCTGATACGTGTTGAACTGACTGATAGTACGCAAAGCGGCTGCCTGAGTACTGTGCTGCAAGACAAGCGGTAGCACTATGGCAGGAGCTATTTCGTTGACTATATCCATAGCCACAAACGCCGCGATGCTAGTTTTTGAGATACCCGGTTCAGCTCCGGCAAGAGTTGATTTCGGAACCGTCGGATTGCCATGGAAAACGCCACCCCTCAGGAATGCTGGTGAAAAACTAACTTTCGTTGCGTCCGCTGAAATGGAATTATCCGCTGGCAAAACTTTGGCATCGCTAGTCGGGATTGTAAATCTGTAGGCGCGAGGAGAATTAATCGTCTTAATGGCCGAAAAGCCAATTTTCTGCGTTGCTCCGCCTTCCGGCTTAATCACAAAAGCGTTATCAATTCTGGATAATATCCGCCCACGAATAGTTTCGCCTGACAAGGTCTCCACGACATCGAGTGCTCGCGGCGAAGCGAGATTGGACAACCATTCACCTTCAGTAAAGTAGGCGAGTCCGGCAATTAACTGACTGGTTCCCTGAGCGGCAAATTCGGCGCGAACGATAGGACCGGAAAGCACCACGTTCCGATCAAACAACCAGTCGGGTACGGCCATTATCTTTATCTGATCATCCTGAAAAACAGCAGCACCATTGGGCAGTTTGAGAGGTCCAATAGTTTTGATCGGCAGTTCCCCTTCAAACTTGCCAGCCTGATCGGCAGTAGGCGCGGTGTACTTAATCGTGCTAGCCCAAACAGGCAAGACAATAGCAATGCCCTGGCAGGCCACGAATATACTTAGCAGTAGTTTGCTTTTCATCGAAATGCCAAACTTGGACGTAGATCGAATCGTCAATTATGCTTCGCCGGAGTTACCTGGTCATTAGACAGCTATCAGCCATACATTCCATCTATATAAAGTCGAAAGCCAAATCTCATGGAAGCGCAGACGGGCTTAGGTGTATGCTGTTTTTATCGGACCATGATTAGAAATACGCCTGTACGCCAACTACCCCAGTCTCTGCTCATTTTCGCAGTTGCTTTCTTTGCCTCGTTGGCAATGACCTCCTGTGCTGTGCACTCTGGACCGTCATCGACCGCTTCCCAAACCAGTAAGGGTGTTGAAGCGCCTGTGGTGATCAAAGTTCCAGATGAGCTGGCTAAACAGATAGATCTGCGCACAGAGGAAGTAAAAATGCGTCCGCTAGCTGCTCCCCAACACTTAACTGGACATATTGAACCTTCCTGGGGCAAGGAGGTCGATGTCAGCACGCGTATCTCCGGGCGAGTCCGAGAAATTTTGGTAAAGCCCGGCCAGTTTGTCCCGGCAAAACACCTGATGGCGGTTATTGACAGCCGGGAGATAAGCGAGTTGGAAGCGGAAATGATCGAAGCCAAGAATAAGCTGGGCTTTGCGCTCGCTCATCAGGAACGAGAAAAGCAGATTTATGAAGAACAAATTGAGAGGCCCAGAGCTCTCATTGATGCACAATCAGTCTATCGCAAAGCGAAGGTGCAAAAGGAGTTGTCCGCAAGTGAGCTCAAACGCATTCAGGCCCTCCATAACGAAAAGATCGCCGCAGCAAAGGATTTGATCTCAGCACAAGCCGCCTTCGCTCAAGCGCAGACGGCTTACGAGCAAGCCGCAATTGACTTACAACGAGAAGAACACCTATATGGCAATAAAGCGATTATGAAAAGAGACTACTCCTTTGCTCAGTCTGAGACGGACAGAGATAGGCAACATCTCAATACACTTGTGCAGCGATTGGAGTTTCTCGGCACATCCAGCGCTGAAATTGATGACTTGTTGAAAACAAAAAAAATAAAGGGAACTGCCTTTATAGTGGCACCGCAGGCTGGCGTAGTCAGTCACTACGACGTGGCAGTTGGCGAAGTGGTTCACCCCGACAGATCACTCTTCAAAATCACAGATTTATCAAGTGTCATCGTCTCAGCCGATTTACCTGAAGTCGACTTACAAAAGGTAAAGTTAGGCGACAAAGTAAAAGTAAAAATCGCCAGTTATCCGAACGAGGTATTTGAGGGAACGATTAGCTTTATAAGCGAGCACATTCATCCTGATACCCGAATGGTCTCAATCCGTGCCCACTTGGACAACAGTGCACGACGTCTCAAACCCAATATGTATGCGGAAATCGACCTGGAAGAAGAAAACCCTAAATTGGTTTTGCTCTGCCCGAAATCAGCGATACAAGAGCACAATGGACACAAGATTGTCTTCGTTTCCACACCAGA